>CAYFKM010000025.1:0-208 GCA_964344025.1 uncultured Candidatus Nanopelagicus sp.
CATTGTGCAGACAATTTTCGCGCGACGCATGAGTTGACTCTAAACCATTAGTGGGCGTGCGGTTGATTCAATTGGAAATGGAAGTTGAGTGTGTCCAGATAAGTATGAGTCCACAGAAGCTGCAGCACTTCTTCCTTCAGCAATCGCCCAGACAATTAAAGATTGACCACGCCCTGCATCTCCACAAACAAAAACACCTTCACTAGAG
>CAYFKM010000025.1:218-11143 GCA_964344025.1 uncultured Candidatus Nanopelagicus sp.
CAATCTGCTCCGGTATCTCCCCCACCTAAAATAACTACATCTTTTCCAGCTGCATTAATCTCTGGTGCTGAAACTAATTCTCCAAGTGCTTGCTTATTACCCCAAGGTAGATACTCCATCGCCTGATAAATACCTTTTGCTTCTCGACCTGGTATCGACAAGTCGCGCCAATTAGTAGCACCAATGGCTATAACAACTGCATCATACTTATTTCGTAATGCACTACCGGTAATATCTTTGCCAATATCTACATTGGTACGAAACCTAGTTCCCTCTTGCTCCATCTGTTTGATTCTTCGGTCAACAATTGATTTTTCCATTTTAAATTCTGGAATCCCATACCGTAATAAGCCACCAATTTTGTCGGCCCGCTCATAAACAGCAACTGTGTGACCTGCTCTAGTCAATTGCTGTGCAGCTGCTAGTCCAGCAGGGCCAGAACCAATCACCGCAACTGTTTTTCCAGAGAGCCTATCCGGCACAAGTGGGATTACACGATTGTCCTTAAATGCCTCTTCTATAGTTCTAAGTTCTACTTGTTTGATTGTTACCGCATCTGAATTGATCGCCACAACGCAAGCAGCTTCGCAAGGTGCAGGGCATAATCTGCCGGTAAATTCTGGGAAGTTATTTGTAGCGTGAAGTCTGTCGATAGCTTCTGCTTTTTCACCTCGCCAAATTAAATCATTCCACTCTGGAATCAAATTTCCAAGTGGACAACCTTGGTGACAAAAAGGAATACCGCAATCCATGCAACGACCTGCTTGTTTTTGAAGATGCGAAAATTCTTGCTCTTGGTAGACCTCTTTCCAATCCTTTATCCGAACATCTACCGGCCTGCGCTTTGGCAACTCTCTTGGGGTATTTAAAAATCCCTTTGGATCAGCCATTGAGCACCGCCATTACCTCATTTTCAACTGATAAACCAGAACGCTCAGCTTTAGCCATAACCTCTAAAACTCGTGCATAGTCTCTTGGCATCACTAATGAAATTCTACTCTTTTGATCCTTCCAATTGTTAGAAATCTCACCAGCAATTTTCGATCCAGTTTCAGCATAAAACTTTGAAATATTTTTTTGAACGAACTCTTCTTGGTCCAAAGGAAGTGACAAAATATCTACCATTTCAGTGTTTACAAGTTGAGAATTTAAATCTAAAACAAATGCTCTTCCACCGGACATGCCGGCAGCAAAATTACGACCAGTTTTACCCAGAATAATTACGTTACCACCGGTCATGTATTCACAACCATGATCACCAACACCCTCAACTATCGCCGTGGCGCCAGAGTTTCTAACACAAAACCTCTCACCCACCACTCCAGATATCATTATTTCGCCAGATGTTGCACCATATCCAATAACATTTCCAGCAATTACATTCTGTGATGATTCAAACTTTGCCTTCTCATCGGGTCGAATGATTATTCGGCCGCCAGACAAACCTTTACCAACATAGTCATTACTATCTCCATAGAGTCTAAGTGTTAAACCTGATGGAATAAACGCACCAAAAGATTGGCCAGCTGAACCATGAAATGTTATATCAATGGTGTCATCTGCAAGCCCAGCACCACCAAAGGTACGAGTTATCTGAGCACCTAACATGGTTCCTACAGTTCTATTTACATTTCGAACTGGCATCTCTAAGCGAATAGGTGTTTTACTTGTTAAGGCTGGCTTTGACAACTCAATTAATTTGTTATCAAGTGCTGAGGTTAAGCCATGATCTTGGCTAGAAGTATTTTTACGCGGTGAATTTACATCAACTGATTTAAGTAAAGGTTTTAGGTCTAAACCACTAGCTTTCCAATGTTCAATAGCTTCTTTTGTTTCCAATAGTTCAACTTGGCCAATGGCATCTTCAAGTTTTTTAAATCCAAGCTCAGCCAGTAACGCTCTAACCTCTTCTGCGATGTACTCAAAAAAGGTTTCAACAAACTCTGGCTTTCCAGAAAATTTCTTGCGTAACTCCGGATTTTGAGTTGCAACCCCAACTGGACAAGTATCTAGATGACAAACGCGCATCATAATGCAGCCAGATACCACAAGAGGTGCTGTTGCAAATCCAAACTCTTCCGCGCCAAGCAGAGCCGCAATCACTACATCTCTTCCAGTTTTCATTTGTCCATCTACTTGCACAACGATTCGATCTCTTAATCCGTTAAGCATTAAAGTTTGTTGAGTTTCCGCTAGTCCAAGTTCCCATGGTGCCCCAGCATGTTTAAGGGATGTAAGTGGGGAAGCTCCAGTCCCACCATCATGACCTGAAATCAAAACTACATCTGCATGTGCTTTACTAACACCAGCGGCAACGGTTCCCACTCCTACTTCGGCAACTAGTTTCACATGAATTCGCGCCTGATTATTTGCATTCTTTAAGTCATGAATTAATTGAGCTAAATCCTCAATCGAGTAAATATCATGGTGTGGAGGTGGCGAAATTAATCCGACCCCTGGTGTTGAATAACGAACTTTTGCAATCCAAGGGTAGACCTTGTTGCCTGGCAGTTGGCCACCCTCACCAGGTTTAGCACCTTGCGCCATTTTGATTTGAATGTCATCGGCGTTGACTAAATACTCACTAGTGACGCCAAATCGTCCACTTGCAACTTGCTTAATTGCAGAACGTTTTGAGTCACCATTTTTTTCTACAATATTTCGTGCAGGATCCTCACCACCTTCTCCGGTGTTAGATTTTCCACCAATTCTGTTCATAGCAATCGCTAAAGTTTCATGCGCTTCCTGTGAGATTGATCCATAAGACATCGCACCAGTAGCAAATCGTTTCAAAATTTCTGAGGCTGGTTCAACCTCTTCGATTGGAATTGGCTTTCTTAATCCCTGCTTAAATGTGAATAAACCTCTGAGGGTCATTAGTCGCTTTGATTGATCATCTACTCTTGCGGTGTATCGTTTGAAAACATCAAATCGCTTTGCTCTAGTTGCATGCTGGAGTGTAAAAACTGTTTCGGGATCAAATAAATGCGGTTCACCTTCACGTCGCCATTGATACTCCCCGCCAATTTGTAATCGCTTTGAACCAGGAATCTCACCGCCAGGTGGATACGCAATGTGGTGTCGTTTAATTGTTTCAGCAGCGATAGTTTCAATTCCAACACCACCTAATCGTGATGTTGCTCCTACGAAATACTCATCAATAATCTCCTTAGATAATCCAATCGCTTCAAAAATCTGAGCACCGGTGTACGAGGCGATAGTAGATACGCCCATCTTTGACATCACCTTTAGGACACCTTTACCCAAAGATTTAATGAGATTTCTAACTGCTTTTTCTGGAGTGATTCCAGTTATTACACCTTGCCTTACAAGGTCTTCAGCACTTTCCATCGCTAAATAAGGATTGACAGCGGCTGCGCCAAAACCAATTAAAAGTGCTACATGGTGCACCTCTCTTACTTCACCACTTTCAACAACTAATCCCACCTTTGTTCTTGTTTTTTCTCGGATCAAATGATGGTGAATTGCAGATGTTAAAAGTAGTGATGGAATTGGCGCATTCTCAGCATCTCCATCCCGATCTGAGAGCACAATGATTCGAGCTCCATCTTCAATTGCTCTAGTTACTTCTTTTCGAATCTCTTCAATTCGAGCAACTAATGCTTTACCACCACCTGCTATGGTGAATAAACCCTTTACTACATAAGCAGCAAGCCCTGGTTGATCGCCATCAGCATTTACGTGAATTATTTTTGCAAGCTCATCATTATCAATAACTGGAAATTGGATGGAAATTTGCCGACAAGAGGCTGGACCTGGATCTAACAAATTATGCTCAGGGCCAATCGAACCGCCCAGTGATGTAACCAATTCCTCTCTAATTGCATCTAGAGGTGGATTTGTTACCTGAGCAAACAATTGAGCAAAGTAGTCAAAAAGTAACCGAGGTTTGTCAGAAAGTGCTGCGATTGGAGTATCTGTTCCCATTGAACCTAGTGGTTCAGCACCATTTCGGGCCATTGGAGTAATAATTATTCGTAATTCTTCCTCGGTATAACCAAATGCTCGCTGTCGGCGCACGACTGAGGAGTGCGGATAAACAATATGCTCACGAGTTGGTAAATCACTAAGTCTTACCAAACCGCCGTGCAACCAATCACCATAGGGAGCTGACGCCGCCAAATTACTTTTTATCTCGTCATCTTCAATGATTCGACCAGCTTCTATGTCTACTAAGAACATTTTTCCAGGTTGTAATCTTCCTTTACGAATAATGTTCTCGGGTGGGAAATCCAGTACACCAACTTCACTTGATAAAACAACAAGTCCATCACTGGTTACCCAAAATCTTGATGGGCGCAATCCATTCCGATCCAAAACCGCACCTACTTGTTTGCCATCAGTGAAGGTCACACAAGCTGGTCCATCCCAGGGCTCCATTAATGATGCATGAAATGCATAAAAATTCTTCAGCTCCTGGGGCATGGTTGCATGATTCTCCCAAGCCTCTGGAATCATCATTAATATTGAATGTGGTAGTGAACGACCACCGAGATATAACAACTCTAGAACTTCATCAAATGATGCAGAATCACTGCCTGAATTATTTACAATCGGGAATAATCTCGTCAGATCTCCAGGAATTAAGTTACTTTTAAGAAGCGATTCTCTAGCACTCATCCAATTTCTATTTCCTTTAACAGTATTAATTTCACCATTGTGTGCAATGTATCGATATGGGTGAGCTAATGGCCAAGATGGAAAAGTATTTGTTGAAAATCTTGAGTGAACTAAAGCAAGTGAAGATTCTACGCGTGCATCAGAAAGATCTGGAAAAAATTCTTCAAGTTGACCAGTGGTTAACATGCCCTTATAAACAATAGTGCGCGAAGATAAAGATGGAATATAAATGTTATATTTATTTTCAATTCGCTTGCGTAGACAGAAAACCATTCTTTCCAGAATTAAATCTGATTCATGTGAATTTCCACTGATAAATACTTGTTTAAATTGTGGCATTACCGATAACGCGGTTTTACCTAAAGAGGTTGAGTTGATTGGCAAATCTCGCCAACCAAGCACATTCAAACCTTCTTCAGCTGCAATTTGCTTGAATTGATTTTTATAATCTTTTTCGTCAGAACTTATGAATAATATGCCCGTTGCATACTCAGAAACTGGTGGCAACTTGAACTCCAGTACTTCTCTATAGAACTTATCTGGGATTTGAATCAATATGCCAGCACCATCGCCACTATCTGGTTCGGCACCAGATGCTCCACGGTGCTCTAGATTTCGCAAGGCTGTTAGAGCCTTTGAAACTATCTCATGACTTGGTAATTTATTTAAGGTAGCAACCATAGCCACTCCGCAAGCATCATGTTCATTTACAGGGTCGTACAACCCACTAGCTTTTGGGACGGTTGAAAAAAGTATTTTGCTCTTCAATTAAATGGCCGATCCTGCTGAAGAGTCAGGACATCTATGGCCTAACTTCTAGTTGCTAAGCAAAGTGTAGCAGGAGTGCTAAATTCCAGTTAGCCCTACCAACCAACCAATACCAGCAGTAATAGCTAGACCCAGTGCACCCCCGGCAAATATGCGCACCACAGTTTTAATTATTGGTGAGGATGCAACTCTGGAACTAATTACGCCAGCAGTAACAAGCCCAAGCGCAGTAAAAGTTAAGATAAAGAAAACTTCATGATCCTTTGAAATCAGCGCACCAAGTAATGGCACAACTCCCCCCGCAGAAAAAGCAATCGCTGATGCAATCCCTGCCTGGAGCGGCCTAGCTTTTGTCTGATCGAAATGTCCTAACTCATCCCTAAGGTGCGCTTCAAGCGCATCATGCTCATGTAATGCACTTGCTACTTGAGATGCCAATTCTTTGGTTAAACCTCGATCCATGTAAATCTGAGTTAACTCCAATAATTCGCCATTTGGATCTTCCTGCAATTGGCTAATCTCGATATCACGATCTGTTTTCTCTATATCGCTTTGAGACTTAACCGATACATATTCACCTACTGCCATAGACATTGCACCTGCAGCAATTCCAGCAAGCCCTGCAGTTACTAATAGTTCACCTTTATTGGCTGCGGCAAAGCCAATCATTAAACTGGAGGTCGAAACTAAACCATCATTTGAACCAAGCACTGCAGCCCGTAGCCAACCGGTACGATGGGTACGATGCTCTAAGTTGCGCTTTTGTACCTCTTCTAAACCCATGAGTCAATATTAACTTGAAACTTTGTGCTTTGTAGGCTTTTTCTTCATTCTGTTGAAAATTAAATATATGGTAGAAGCGATTATCGCGGTCATGCTTACCCAAATATTTAACCTAAGACCCAAGATTAAATTTGCCTCATCAATCCTCAATGCTTCAATCCAAAGCCGACCCATTGAGTATCCAAATATGTACATAACAAAGATATCTCCGGATTTAGAAGGAATTTTTTTCAAATAACCTGGCAGCTTAATTAAGAGAATTGCTATAAATAGACACCACAGTAGTTCATATAAAAAAGTGGGATGAAACGTTAAATACTGCTCATATCCATCTGGTCTTTTTAATTTATTAATCTCTAATCCCCACACGAGATTGGTTGGTTTGCCGAATAACTCTTGGTTAAACCAATTGCCAATTCGACCAATAGCTTGTGCTAGCAGCACGCCTGGAACTAATGCATCTAAAAATGAAGAAAAATGGAGCGTTGTTTTATTTTTTTTATAATATATAAATGCACCGAAGGCGCCCAGTGAAATAGCACCCCAAATACCTAATCCACCTTTCCAAATTCGTAAGGCATCGAGTGGATTCCCACTTGCACCAAAATATGATTGCGGTGATGTTATAACGTGATAAATCCGACCGCCAATAATTCCAAAAGGGACAGCCCAAATCGCAGCATCCGATACTTCATCAGGATTTCCACCTAATAATTTATAACGCTTTCTGCCTACATAAATGGCGACACTTATGCCCAAAATAATGCTAAGGGCATAAAAATGTATTGTAAGCGGACCAAGATTTAGAGTTGATACAGGTGGACTGGGAATCAACTAAAACTCAGTTCTTAATTAAAACTACTTAATTCCGGCAGCTTCTAATGCTGCTCTAAATTTTGTCGGATCTCCATATTCAGTATTTCGATCAAGAGGTTTTCCATTTATAAGAATTGTAGGTGTGCTATTAACATTTCTTTTCCCAGATTCAACTGTTATGTTACGAGTCCACTTCACATACTTACCATCATTGACACATTGCTTGAATTTTTCTGAGGTAATTCCTACTGAATTACCTAATGCTATTAAAGTTTCATTACCCCATTTTCCACTGTTCTCGCCCGCTGGCTGATTCTGAAATAAAGCCAGATTCATATCAACAAAACGGTTTTCGTCGGCTGAACATGCAGCTGCATTAGCAGCCAAAATTGATTCCGGACCAATAAATGTCATCGGATGAAAGACTACCTTTGCCTTATTCTGCGCGATTACCTCGTTAAGGTACCCGCCATTCATTAACTCAAATGCCCGACAAGCTGGACATTGATAATCTACATACACATCGATTTTAGGCGTAGCGGTTGGGTTCAACACGATTCCATAACCATCGGTTGGTGATACAGCTGCAGGAATTTCAAAGTTTGAATTGGCGCGATTACTTATTATTGAAAAAACGACTCCAACTGTAACTATAAAGCCCACCATTATGATTACGAGGTTTCTAGTTCCCTTATCACCGCTATTGCTCGTTGCCATAATTGTTCTCCTAATTTATTCCGTGTTTGTTATTTATCTAGTGCAAATCTACCCTTTGGGTAGAAATATAAGAAAACGCCAAGCCCAAGTAAGCCGATATCCCTAATAATCTCAGATAAATACCTTGTATCCTCCGGATCAATACTTCCACCGCCACCAAAGCAGCCACAATCGATACTTAATCCACGAGCCCAAGCTTGTGCAATTGCAATAATAAAGGCCAGCATGATTATTGCTCCGAGAAGACCGTTAATCTTGACTAGCGCACCCAGAACTAAAAGTGAACCAATCCCAATTTCAATCCAGGGAAGTGCATATCCAAAAAGATTTGCTAGCCAGATAGGAAGCATTTCATAAGCCCGCACCGCCATTGCTGATTTCTGGAGATTTCCAACTTTAAGTGCGCCTGCGACAATCAAGACTCCACCTAAAATTAACCTTGCGAGCAATGTTAGCCAAGGTTGGACCAACACAAATTTATCTCGCACTTCTAACTCCTTCTGATAGGGATTTAGCAAGCTGCTTAATCCTTTTTAAGCCTTTTCTACCTGCTCCGAATTCTTGCACGATTTTTATAAAAGCTGAGCCGACGATTACGCCATCTGCAAAAGTTGCAACTTCTCGAGCCTGTTCTTTAGTTGAAACACCTAATCCTACTGCAATTGGTTTATCTGAAACTCTTCTAATCCGCTCAACTAGTTGCTTAGCATTTGCTGAGACTGCAGAACGTGCACCTGTTACTCCCATTAAACTTGCAGCATATATAAAGCCAGAGCACTCACCTGTTACTTTTGTTAATCGATCTTCCCCACTACTAGGTGCGACAACATATATTCTATTAATTGAGTTTTTGACTGCTTCAGATCGCCAAGTATTTGACTCTTCAACAGTTAGATCGGGTGTGATTACTCCAGACCCACCTTTTTTAGCAATTTCAGAGGCAAACTTACTCACCCCGTATTTTTCAATAGGACTCCAATAGCTCATTACTACTGACGGTACTCCAAGATCCACACTCATCTTAAGTAATTCAAAAACCTCTTCCACTCCTGCACCATTGTTGATTGCCTCTTCTGAGGCTGATTGGATTACTGGACCATCCATTACTGGATCTGAATAGGGATAACCAATTTCAATTGCATCAATCCCGCCATCAATCATGGCCTTAACTATTTCTTTTGCTTTTTTCTGAGTTGGAAATCCTGCTGGAATATATCCAAGCAAAACTGCTTTGTTATTTTTTCTTGACTGATGAAATAGTTCTTCTAAGTGCGTGGGCATTAAAGCGAAAGTCCAAAGTAATCTGCAGCAGTCTGTACATCCTTATCACCTCTACCGGAAAGATTGATAAGAAGTGTTGCTTTCTCACCTAGTTCATTTCCAATTTCTAACGCGCCAGCCAATGCATGAGCTGTCTCAATTGCAGGAATAATTCCCTCGGATTTGCACAAAAGTGAGAAGGCATACATAGCTTGGTCATCTGTAATAGGTCGGTACTCTGCACGTCCAAGATCATTTAAGTACGCATGCTCTGGACCGACTCCCGGATAATCTAAACCTGCAGATATCGAATGTGATTCGACTGTTTGACCATTTTTATCTTGCAGCACATATGATCTAGTTCCATGTAAAACGCCAGGCGATCCACCGGAGATCGTTGCCGCATGAAATCCCGTGTTAATACCTTTTCCACCCGCTTCAAGTCCAATTAACCTGACTGAAGTGTCATCAATAAATGGATGAAAAATTCCAATTGCATTAGAGCCACCACCTACACACGCCAGTACCGCATCTGGAAGTTTGCCAGTCAACTCCAAAACCTGTTGACGAGCTTCAACACCAATAATTCTTTGAAAATCCCTAACAATAGTTGGAAAAGGATGAGGTCCTGCCACTGTCCCTAATAAATAATGTGTGCTTTCAACATTAGTCACCCAATCGCGCATTGCTTCATTTATAGCATCCTTTAGAGTTTTTGATCCTTGGGTAACTGGAACTACCTCAGCACCAAGAAGTTTCATGCGTGCAACATTTAATGCTTGTCTCTTTGTGTCAGCCTCACCCATATACACAACGCATTCCAAACCAAAAAGTGCAGCAGCAGTTGCCGAAGCAACACCATGTTGTCCGGCTCCTGTCTCTGCAATAATCCTTTTTTTGCCCATACGCTTAGTAAGAAGTGCTTGTCCAAGAACATTATTTATCTTATGACTTCCAGTATGGTTTAAATCTTCGCGTTTTAATAAAATTCGAGCACCACCTGCATACTCTGAAAATCTTTTTGCATCCGTAATTACACTTGGTCGACCGGTGTATGTTTGGTTTAAATGATTCAACTCTTTATGAAACTCAGGATCTGCTTGAGCTTTTTGGTGAGCGTCAGCTAACTCATCTAGTGCTGCAATCAAAGCCTCTGGAACAAACCGACCACCGTATGGCCCAAAGTGACCCAATACATCTGCGTCAAGAATTTTTACTTTTCTGGTGCTCACGAGAGGAGTTTATTCGATATCTATTGATTAAGGAGATCTTTAATTGTATGAACTGGGTTACCTGATTTAACTAGTGCCTCACCCACCAGAACTGCATTTGCGCCTAATTGAGCAACCCTTTCAACATCTGATCTTGTGCTAATTCCAGATTCAGCAACCTTAACAACAGACTGGGGCAAAATAGGCAGGATAAGATCAAAAGTATTTTTATCTACCTCTAAAGTTTTAAGATTTCTACAATTAACACCAATTATCTTGGCACCGATATCAAGTGCTATTTCAGATTCTTCAACCGTATGTACCTCAACCAAAATGCTCATACCAAGCTCAGTAGCTAATTGATGGTAATCGATTAATTGTTTTTTAGTTAAACCAGCAACAATTAGCAAAAGCAGATCACTGCCCAATAAACGTGATTCAAAAATCTGATACTCGGTAACAATAAAATCTTTACGGAGCACTGGTAGGTTTATTGATTGCCGCACATTAATTAAATCATTAATACTCCCGCTAAATTTTCGGCTTTCAGTTAGGACACTTACTATGGCAGCACCCCCAATTTCATAACTCTTTGCTAATGAAGTTGTATCAGATATTTTCGCCAAGTCTCCTTTACTTGGCGACGAGCGTTTAACCTCAGCAATTAAATTAAAAGCTTTGCCACTAAGTACCTTATAGGCATCACGTAATTGTGGGGCTGTTGCCAAT
>CAYFKM010000026.1:0-11105 GCA_964344025.1 uncultured Candidatus Nanopelagicus sp.
GGTTTTACAACATGATTGTTATAAAGCCAACTTGCACGAAATAAGCACAGCCAACTAAGTTAGTCCAGCGGTCCTAGGAGTCGTAGCTACTTTCCTAGGCACGTATTACAAAGTTAAATTATTTTGTAATCAATCGAAGGGAATACTTTGAAGAAAATAATCTCAACACTTGGCGTAGCCGCTTTGGCTGCAACAGCATTTGCTGCTGCACCTGCACAAGCTGCTACAAAGCTAAAGATTGCTCACATTCCTAAATTAGGAACTATTGGATATTTCCAAGCAGCCCACAAGGGTGTAGAGCGTGCATGTAAAGAGTTGAAGGCAACTTGTGCTTACAAGGGCCCAACTGAAATTACTGCAGCAGCACAGGTAAAAGAAATTAACGCAGCTGTTCAAGGCGGATACAACGTATTAATCGTTGCTGCTAATGACAAGGATGCGCTAGTTCCAGCACTTAAGGCAGCAATGAAGAAGAAGGTAACAGTTGTTACTTATGACTCAGATGTTGCTGAAGCTGGTCGTTCAGTATTCGTAAACCAAGCTTCATCAGAGGGTATCGGACAAGCACTTGCTAAGTCTGCTTCTGATCTTGCTGGTGGATCAGGTGATATCGCGATCCTTTCAACAACTCCAGATGCAACCAATCAGAATGTATGGATTGATTACATGAAGAAGGAAATCGCTGCTAAGTATCCAAAGCTCAAGGTTGTAGCAACTGCTTATGGTCTTGATAAGCCAGAAGAGTCAACAACTGAGACCCAAGGTCTAATTCAGAAGTATCCAACCATCAAGGCAATCGTTGCTCCTACATCAGTAGGTATTGTTGCTGCAGCTAAGTATGTTTCTGGCTCAGCTTCAAAGGGCAAGGTATTCGTAACTGGTCTAGGTCTTCCAAATGATATGAAGACTTACATCAAGGATGGTTCTGGAGCTCAAGCATCTCTATGGGATGTTGAAAACTTCGGATATGTTGCTGTTCAGGTTGCTAACTCAATCGTGAACAAGAAGCAAAGCGTAAAGGTCGGAGCCACAATTAAGTCAGGCCCTGGCGATAAGGGACTTAAGTCTCGTACAGTTATCAAGGGTGCAGTCGGAAACGAAGTTATCCTTGGACCTGCAACTGTATTCACTAAGGACAACGTAGATCAATTCAACTTCTAATTTAGAAGTTTAATTATCTTCTGATAGGGCGGCCTAGAAATAGGCCGCCCTATCTTTTTGTTGTTTAGATACTGATACAAAATTAAAAAAGTTGGACACCCTCTTAAAAGAGTGAAAGAATGCCACTATTCCAGTGATTTAAATCAGCGCTAAGGAGAAACTTATGCCAGCAGCTAAACAAATTGAATTTGGTGGACATGCATTAGTTTGGGTGGGAGATTGGTCGCCAAGTAGCGCAAGGGCTGCAATTAGTAGTGCTGCTCGTAATGGTTATGATTACATTGAGTTAGCAATCTTTGATCCCTGGAATTTTGATACTAAATTAACCAAGGACTTACTTCAAGAGTATGGGCTGCGTGCTCATGCCTCACTTGGTTTATCAGCAAAGACAGATGTCACCAGCACCGATCCTTCAATTGTGGCTAAAGGGGATGAGTTGCTCCGTAAGGTAACTGATGTGCTAGCTGATATTGGTGGCACTGAGCTTTGTGGAGTTATCTTCTCCGCTCTTGCCAAGTATCCAACACCTGCAACTAAAGAGAATCGAAATAATTCAATTAAAGCTATGCAACGGCTAGCTGATTACGCTGCAGATAAGGGAATCAATATTGATTTAGAGGTAGTCAATCGATATGAGACCAATATTATGAATACTGGTATTGAGGGCTTAGCTTTTCTAGATGAGGTAAATCGACCAAATGCCTTCTTGCACCTAGATACCTACCATATGAATATTGAAGAGGATGGGATGCAAAAATCAGTTTTAGCAGCAGGAGATCGTCTTGGTTATGTTCACATTGGTGAGAGCCATCGCGGCTACCTTGGCACTGGAAATGTTGATTTTGATTCCTTCTTTGCAGCACTTAAACAGATTAATTACAAAGGTCCAATTACCTTTGAATCCTTCTCATCAGCGGTGGTGGATCCAGCCCTTTCAAACACCCTTTGTGTTTGGCGAAATCTCTGGAGTGATTCCGATGATCTAGCTAAGAAATCTCTTGATTTTATGAAAGCTAGGTATTAATTAATGGAGAGAGTTTGTTTTCGCTTGCAGGTGCGCAAAGAAAAAATGGATGAGTATGTAAGACGTCATGCCCAGGTTTGGCCGGAGATGCTGGCAGCACTGAGCGAAACAGGTTGGAGTAACTACTCATTATTTTTAGATCGCAATGATGGCACCTTAGTTGGATATTTAGAGACGCCTTCCCTGGCAGCTGCTAAGGCTGGGATGGAGAAAAAAGAGATCAATGCTAAGTGGCAGGCGGAGATGGCGGAGTTTTTTGTTGCCCTTGATGGTAAGCGACCAGATGAGGGCTTTTTGCAATTAGAAGAGGTATTTCACTTAAATTAATTTAGATTTTAATCAACTAACAACAAGGAGAGGCAAATGGCATCAGTAAAAGAGGCAAAGGAAGTACTTAAGCGGTTTTATATTGAAACCCCATCTTGGGCGTATGGAAACTCTGGTACGCGATTTAAGGTCTTTGCTCAGCCAGGAGTGCCACGTGATCCATATGAAAAGATCTCAGATGCTGCCCAAGTACATAAGTACACCGGTGCTGCTCCAGCAGTTGCAATGCATATTCCTTGGGACAAGGTTGATGATTACGCAAAGTTAGCAAAACATGCCAAAGATAATGGTGTTTATCTGGGCACAATTAACTCAAATACCTTCCAAGATGATGATTATAAATTTGGCTCTGTTTGTCACTTTGATAAGAAAATTCGCCAAAAGGCGGTAGATCACCTACTTGAGTGTGTAGATATTATGGATATCACCGGCGCAAAAGATCTTAAGCTTTGGTTTGCCGATGGTACTAATTATCCTGGCCAAGATGATCTAGCTGGCAGACAAGATCGTTTATTTGAATCACTTCAAAAGGTTTATGAGCGCTTAGGTGGAAATCAAAGGATGCTTTTAGAGTATAAATTCTTTGAGCCAGCCTTTTACTCAACCGATGTACCAGATTGGGGTACATCTTATGTTCACTGCCTAGAGTTGGGCGAGAAGGCCTCAGTTTGTGTAGATACTGGCCACCATGCACCAGGTACAAATATCGAGTACATCGTGGCATTTTTGCTTCGTCGCAAACGTCTTGGTGCCTTTGACTTTAACTCAAGATTTTACGCCGATGATGATCTAATTGTTGGTGCCGCAGATCCATTCCAATTATTTAGAATTATGCATGAAGTAAATCAAGGTGGTGGATTTGATAAGGGAACTACCGTTTCCTATGTATTAGATCAATGCCACAATATCGAGCCAAAGATTCCAGCACAGATTCGCTCAATCACAAATGTGCAAGAGGCAGTTGCTAAAGCTTTATTAGTTGATGCCGATGCACTTAAGAAAGCTCAATTAGCTGGTGATGTACTTGGTGCAAATGATGTATTGATGGATGCATACAACACCGATGTTAGAGATCTATTAGGTGAGCTTCGAAGTGAGCAGGGATTAGCAGCTGATCCAAAGAGTGCTTATGCTAAGAGTGGATATGCTGAAAAAATTGCATCAGAACGAGTCGGTGGTGCGCAAGCTGGATGGGGAGCTTAATGACAACACCTAAAGCAGTCTCTGAGTTACTAGCACGGAGTAATCGATTAGGTTCTGAACCTAGATTTACTAATTACGCCGGCGGTAACACATCAGCTAAGGGTGTGGTTGCAAACCCAGCAACTGGTAAAGATACAACTGTACTTTGGGTTAAAGGCTCAGGTGGCGATCTTGGAACCTTAAAAGAGTCAGGACTTGCTGCTTTAGATTTAGAAAAATTTAGAGATTTAAAAAATGTTTATCCAGGTGTTGATCGTGAAGATGAGATGGTCGCACTGTTTGATTACTGTGCATTTGGTAAGGGTGGGGCAGCTCCAAGTATTGATACCTCAATGCATGGTTTAGTTGAGTTTGATCATGTTGATCATCTACATCCAGATTCAATTATTGCGCTAGCCACTTCAGTTGATGGGAAAAAGTTAACCGCTGAGTGTTTTGGTGAGGAGATTTTGTGGGTTGATTGGCGTCGTCCTGGTTTTCAATTAGGACTAGATATGGCCAAGATTGCTTCGGAAAATCCAAAGGCAAAGGGTTGTGTTTTAGGTGGCCATGGTTTAACAACTTGGGGAAGTAGCAGTAAAGAGTGTGAAGAGCGATCAGTTTGGGCAATTACAAAGGCTGAGGAGTTTATTAAGGCTAAGGGAAAAGCTGAGCCATTTGGAAAGAAAGAATCTAAGTTTGCACCATTAGATTCAGTAAAACGTAAAGAGCGTGCTGCCCAACTTGCACCATACCTAAGAGGAATCGCTTCTAAAGATGTAAGAATGTTGGGACATTTCACCGATAATGATGTGGTCTTAGATTTCCTACAAGGTAGCAAATTAATGCAGTTAGCCGCCCTTGGCACCTCATGTCCAGATCACTTCTTGCGCACCAAAATCTCACCAATGGTGATTGATACTAAGCCAGATGCCCCACTTGAGGAGGTATTAAAGCGGGCTACTGAGTTACATGATGAGTACCGTAAAAATTATGCAGCTTATTACAACCGTCATGCCAAAAAAGATTCACCAGCGATGCGAGGAGCTGATCCATTAATTATTTTAGTTCCAGGTATTGGCATGTTCTCATATGGCAAAGATAAACAAACTGCGCGAGTAGCTGGTGAGTTTTATATCAACGCTATCAATGTAATGCGTGGGGCAGAGAGCATCTCTACCTATGCGCCAATTGCTGAGAGTGAAAAATTTAGAATTGAGTACTGGGATTTGGAAGAGGCAAAGTTAAAACGTATGCCAAAGCCAAAACCATTAGCAGGCAAAATTGCTCTAGTTACTGGTGCTGCCTCAGGCTTAGGTAAGGCAACTGCTGAGCGCCTATCTACTGAGGGTGCCTGCGTGGTAGTGGCAGATCGAGATTTAGAGGGAGCTACCAAGTTAGCTACTGAGTTAGGTGGAGCGGATAAAGCGATCGCAGTTGCAATGGATGTAACTAGTGAGGGTGCAATTGCAGATGCCATCGCTGCCACTATGTTGGCCTTTGGTGGCATTGATATTGTGATTAATAATGCTGGTATCTCAATTGCTAAACCTATAACTGAAACATCAGTTGCAGATTGGGATTTGCAATTAGATATTATGGCTAGAGGATCATTCTTAGTCTCACGGGAGGCAGCAAAAGCTTTAATTGCTCAAAAAATGGGCGGAGATATTATTTATATCTCTTCAAAAAACTCAGTCTTTGCTGGTGCTAATAATGTGGCTTATGGTGCGACAAAAGCTGCGCAATCACATCAGGTTAGATTATTAGCTGTAGAGCTAGGTGAGTTTGGCATCCGAGTTAATGGAATTAATCCAGATGGTGTAGTTAAAGGCTCTGGCATATTTGCCGGTGGTTGGGGAGCTAACCGAGCTAAGCAGTATGGTGTAGAAGAATCTAAATTAGGTGAGTTTTACGCCCAGCGCACGATTTTGAAAAAAGAGGTACTACCTGAACATATTGCTGCAGCTGTCTTTGTAATCTTAGGTGGTGACTTAACCTTAACAACTGGATTACATATTCCAGTTGATGGTGGAGTTGCTGCTGCCTTCTTGCGTTAAGGCTAACCTTGCTTTACGCAGCAGTTGATCTTGGTGGCTCAAGTGGCCGAGTAACTGTTGGTCAGATAAAAGATTCAAAGATACTTTTAACTGAGGTCCATCGCTTTAAACATGAACCAGTATCGAGTGAGGCTGGTTTATTTTGGGATTGGCAATTTATTGTTGATCAGGTAATTATCGGACTAAATGCTGCGTGTGAGTTAGGCCCAATTACCTCAGTTGGTATTGATAGCTGGGCGGTTGATTATGGAGTTATCAATAACAAGGGTGAGGTTATTGGAACACCACATTGTTATCGCGATGGCCGAACAGATGGCCTAATGGCAAAGTTAAAAGCAGAGCTTGGTGTTGAGTACATATATAGTCGAACTGGGATTCAATTTATCTTCTTTAACACTATGTATCAATTAGTTGCTGAAAAAAGCTCTGCCATCTATCAAGATGCAGATAAGTTTTTAATGGTGCCAGATCTTTTAAATTACCTACTTTGTGGTGCAATTAGTACTGAGATAACCAATGCCTCAACCACCCAGTTACTAAATGTTCATACCAAAGATTGGGATTGGCAGATGATTGAAAAGTTAGGGATTAAGAAGGAGATCTTTCCTAAGCTAAATAAACCAAGGCAGCAAATGGGTGTGATTAATGGCTTTGGCAGATTAGATGGCATAAAGGTAATCTCAGTTGGATCTCATGACACTGCAAGTGCGGTTGCTGGCACACCACTGCCAGCAAGTGGAGATAGCGCCTATATCTCAAGTGGCACCTGGTCATTGGTTGGTTTGGAGTTAAAAAATCCAGTTACTGATCAGAAAGCGATGGAGTTCAACATTACCAATGAGATGGGGGTTGAGGATCGAATTAGATTTATTAAAAATGTAGCTGGCATGTGGTTATTAGAGGAATCCCTTGATTACTGGGCTCAATCTGGCCAAATATATACCGCTGCCCAATTAGCCAAGGAGGCGGCATTACTGCCAAAGGGAGCGGTAATTGATGCTAATGATCCAAGATTTGAAAAACCAGGTGCAATGCCAGAGCGGATTGCAGCATTATGTAAGGAAACTAATCAAGTAATTCCACAATCTCCTGCAGAGTTTGCCAGATGTATTTTTGATTCACTAGCAGATGCTTATGTAAAGGTGTTAGATCAATTACAGGATGCCTCAGGAGTAAAGATAAACTCAATAAATATTGTTGGTGGTGGCAGTGCAAATAAGTTGTTAAATCAATTAACCGCAACTGCCACTGGCAAAACGGTTTATGCCGGACCAGTTGAGGCAACGGTATTAGGAAATATTATTACTCAGATGCAAGCCTTGGGTGAGATTAAATCATTAGAACAAGCTAGAGAGTTAATTAAATTCTCAACTGCACAAGAGGTATATCAACCTTAAGTAAGATTAAACCGATCTAAGAACAGCTGTGACCTTACCTAGAATTACCGCTTCATCAGCTGGAATTGGTGCGTAATTATCATTTGCTGGCAGTAACCAGAAGTGACCATCCTTTTTAGACCAAGTCTTTACCGTTGCTTCGCCATCAATCATCGCTGCCACAATCTCACCCTTTTGCGCATCCTTTTGGGATCTAATCACTACAAAATCACCATCGCAGATGGCTAAATCAATCATCGAATCACCTTTAACCTGAAGTAAGAAGAGATCACCCTTACCAACAATTGACTCAGGTAGTGGTAATACCTCTTCGACCTCTTGCTCAGCCAAAATTGGATTACCAGCAGCAATTCTGCCGACTAATGGAATTAATCTAGTTTTATCTTGGGGAGCAGCCTCACCATCTTGGCCCGGAAGGGTGATCTCAATTGCTCGACCACGGGCGGCATCACGCCTAATCCAACCCTTCTCCTCCAAAATCTGCAGTTGATAGGTCACCGATGCGGTGGAGGAGAGACCAGCTGCTTGGCCAATCTCTCGCATACTTGGTGGATACCCTTGATCCTCAACTGCCTTTTTGATGACGGATAAAATCTTAAGTTGACGCGGGGTTAGCCCATTTGCATCGGCTGGCCCATCTGGAAGCTCAGAAACGCTCTTTTTAGCCATAAAAATAAGGGTAGCAGGGGGTTAGAAAAAAATCAAACATTTGTTCGGTTTTAAGTAGACAATGTCGGTGGGGTGGTGTTTAATTATCTATTAGAACAGGTGTTCGAATCCCCTAGAGCCTGTTGTGTTGAAGGAGCAGTACCGATGAAGGCAAGACAGGCTAAGCGCCTAGCAAGATCAACCTTAACCCTATCCCTGCTAGTAGTAATTGGTGCTGGTTTTAGCACCATCTCATCTGCTAGCAATATTGATGGCAATTCTGCAAAGACAGGTGATAGCAAGTATGTGCAGGTCGTAGTCACCCCAGGTGAGAGCCTATGGTCAATTGCAGCAATGGTGGCAGATCATAGTGAGATCGCATCTGTTATCGCAGATATTGTGGAGGTAAATCACTTAACCTCAGCAGATGTTTCAGCTGGCGATAAAATTTTGGTGCCAGTTCAATAAGTTGGCACCAAAAGTTCAATAATTAATTAGCAATTACCAAGGCAATTGAAAGTTTTTTCTATCTTTTAAATTAACCTGCTCTAATGAGTGAGTACTCAAAGCAGGTCAGAAGTGCCCTAGATGCAGCGGTTACGGCAATTGGTGGCAAGCCAAGATTAGGCCAGATTGAGATGGCTGAGGCGGTAGCAAATGCTTTAGATGATCGACACCACCTTTTAGTGCAAGCCGGAACTGGTACTGGAAAATCCTTAGCTTACTTAGTACCAGCATTAGTCCATGGCAAAAAAGTTTTGGTAGCCACTGCTACCTTAGCTTTGCAACGCCAATTAATTGAGCGTGATCTACCAAAGGTAAAGGCTGCATTAGATAAAGAGTTAAAGCGGGATATTTCTTTTGCAATCTATAAAGGAGTGGGAAATTACATCTGCTTACAAAAACTAAATAACGCCCCCGATGATCCAGAGGCGCAGGCATTACTTGAGCTATCAACCCTAGAGTCTGATGCTAAGAGATTGCGCGCCTGGGCACAATCAAAAGGTGCAAGCGGTGATCGTGATGATGCACCAGATGTTGACTCCAGAGTTTGGCACGCAGCTAGTGTCTCAGGGCGAGAGTGTATTGGTGCTGATGAGTGTCCATCTGGTAGTAAATGCTTTGCAGCGTTAGCAAAAGCAAAGGCACAAACTGCCGATATTGTGGTTACTAATCACACATTATTAGCAATTGAGATTGTTGATTCGCATCCGATTTTGCCAGAGCGGGATGCAATTGTTTTAGATGAGGCACATGAGTTTTCAGATCGCACAACTGGTGCGGTAACTGAGGAGTTAACTGCGCCCAGAGTAAGTCGGGCAGCGATTATGGCAAGAAAACATCTGCCCGGCAAAGCTAGTGATGCCTTAGTTAAGGCGGCTGAAAAATTTACCCAAGCAGTGGCTGATTACGCAGTTGATCTTAAATCCGATCCAAGTAAGGCGGGCAGATTAGAGCAGGTACCAAAGGAGTTAGAGTCATCGATGCGAAAGGTTAAAGAGGCAATCGGTGCAATCTTGCAATTAATTACCGCAGATGAGCAGATTATTGATCCAAATACCATGGCTGAGCGGGCCCGGGTAAAGGGTGCGTTAAATGAGATTAACCAAACAATAACTAAATTATTAAAGCCAGGTGGCTCGCATGTGCTCTGGTTTGAGCCAACTTTTTCCACTCTCTATCTGGCACCATTATCAGTTTCAGATGTTTTACGAAAAAATCTATTAACTAAGACGCCAGTAATTGCAACTAGTGCCACCTTAACAATTGGAAAATCCTTTGACTCCATTGCAAAAAGTATTGGTTTTGTACTGGGGCAAAGTGCGGAGGATGAGGACTCTGCACCGATAGATGCTCAAGATATGGATCCAGCTAATTTAAAGATCTTAGATGTTGGCTCACCATTTGATTTTGCAAACCAGGCGATGCTTTATCTACCAAAGGATCTGCCAGAGCCAAATAGAGATGGCCCAACTAAAGAGGCGTTAGTTGAGTTGGGTGAGTTAATTCAAGCAGCAGGTGGTCGAACCTTGGCACTGTTTTCATCTTGGCGAGCAGTTGAGGCAGCTGATGAACATTTAAGAAAGGTGTTAGCGGATTTAGCATTGCCAATTATTACCCAACGAAGAGGTGATGCAGTTGCTCCCTTAGTGGAACGGTTTGCTAAGGATGAAAAATCTATTTTGTTAGGAACTATCTCCCTCTGGCAGGGAATTGATCTACCAGGGCCAGCCTGCACCTTGGTTGCAATTGATCGGATTCCATTTCCACGGCCAGATGAGCCGGTGATGGCAGCAAGAGCTGCGCAAGCAGATGCAGCAGGTGGCTCAGGTTTTATGCAGATCTCATTACCAAGAGCTGCTCTGCTGTTAGCTCAAGGTACGGGTCGATTAATTAGATCTTTAGATGATCGAGGAGTGGTTGCAATTTTAGATTCGAGAATAGTTAATAAACGTTATGGCTCAATTCTTTTAAACTCAATGCCACCCTTTTGGCGAACCCATGATGGTGAGGTAATTAAAGATGCCCTTAGAAGATTAGATGCACAGTATTTAGCGGGTAAAAAAGGTGATTAAATACTTTTTAATTTAGTAAGTAATTGTGGCCAGGTATTGGCAAAGCTTGGGTGCAGATTTTTACTTGAAACCTGATCTAACTCCACCCAAGCAACCTCCTTAGATTCATCATTTGCCTCATGAGCTACTAACTCTGGGTGGGCTTTGGCAATAACTGTGTGATAACTCCAACTGCCGTGATCATCTACAAATATCTCACCCGGTGTTAGATCCTTTTCAAAGATACCAATCTCCTCATGCGCCTCTCGAATTGCTGCCTGCACCACAGTTTCATGGGAGTCTTTCGCCCCGCCGGGAATACCCCAGGTATCACCATTGTGTACCCAGGGTGCTCGATGTTGCATCAAAATTTTATTATCCCGCATTAGTAATAACCCAGCTGCGCCATGTAATCCCCAATGCTTGCCACCACAATTGCACTCAATCCATCCATCGCCATCACGGTGTGCCATAAGAGAAGTTTTACACAGATAAACCGTAATTCACACCTTTTAACTTTTCTTTCCCAAATAAGTTTCAAATTTACTTAGATATCTGCTGTGAAATTAACAATGGTATTTCTTTCGCTAATTTTGACAGCTTGCACCAGAGCTGAGGGATCAATGCTGGATAGTACAAAAATTGAAAGTGAGGTTGAAACTCAAAGCGATTTTAATCAAGAGGTTGAGCAGGATCAATCTCTGCTGCCAATGGTTGAACCAGCCTCATTAGAGCCGGTAATTAATTATGT
>CAYFKM010000027.1:0-10995 GCA_964344025.1 uncultured Candidatus Nanopelagicus sp.
TCACTTTACAAGTGTCAATCCTAATTCTAGCGTGCGTAATTTTTGGTGGAATGGGCAATATATGGGGAGTAATTCTGGGTGCAGTAATTCTTGGATACTTGCCAGATCGAATCAGATTTCTATCTGATGCAAGGCTATTGGTGTTTGGAATCGTCCTAGTTGTCATGATGAATTTGAGACCTGATGGAATTCTGCCTCGGAAGAAGCGTGAGAAAGCATTACCAGCCAAGGATTCAAAATGAGTGAATCAGTTTTAAAACTTGAGAATGTAACTATGCAGTTCGGTGGCCTTGTAGCTCTAAATGACGTTAGCTTTGATATAAAAAAGCAAGAAATTTTGGGACTAATCGGCCCTAATGGAGCTGGCAAAACTACTGTATTCAATGTAATTACTGGGGTATACCAAGTAACCAAAGGCGATATTACTTTTCTAGGTAAATCAATTAAAGGAATAAAGCGTTACAAAATAACTAATGGTGGAATTGCTCGTACCTTCCAAAATATTCGCCTCTGGGGTGAAATGACAGCATTGGAAAATGTTGTAACTGCTACGGATACTCATAAGAAATCTGGGCTATTAAGTGGTCTCTTCGGGCTCCCAATTTCTCGCAGAGAAGAAAAGCGAGATAAAGCTCGAGCTCAGGAAATATTAGATTTCATTGGCATCGGTGAATATGCAGACAGGTTGGCTAAAAATCTGCCTTATGGTGTGCAACGCAGATTGGAAATTGCAAGAGCATTAGGAACTAATCCTAAACTTTTACTTTTAGATGAGCCTGCAGCTGGTTTTAACCCAGCAGAAAAAGTTGAATTAGCAAATACAATTCGCAAAATTCGAGATGCTGGTTATACAGTGTTACTGATTGAACATGATATGTCGTTGGTTATGGGTGTATCCGACAGAGTTGTTGTAATTGATTTCGGTCAAAAGATTGCAGATGATCTTCCTGCTAAGGTACAAAATGATAAGCGGGTTATCGAAGCCTATTTAGGAGTGCCCGACGATGCGTCTTGAAATTAAAGATTTACATGTTCACTATGGCAAAATCGAAGCTATTAAGGGCATTTCTGTTGTTGTAAATGAAGGTGAGATTGTTACTCTTATTGGAGCTAATGGGGCAGGTAAGACCACAACACTAAAGACAATTTCCGGGTTAAGACCTATTTCTTCAGGCAGCATTATTTTTGATGGTGAAGATATTTCAAAACTTCCGGCACATGATCGAGTTAGACGAGGCATATCTCAAGCACCAGAGGGGCGTGGAATTTTTCCTGGAATGACAGTGCTAGAAAATCTTGAGATGGGTAAGTACCACCTAAAAATGAAGAGTTCAGAGATAAATGAAGATCTTGAAAAGATTTACTCTTTATTCCCAAGATTAAAAGAGCGGGCATACCAAGATGGTGGAACATTATCTGGTGGAGAGCAACAGATGCTGGCCATTGGTAGGGCATTAATGGCAAGACCCAAAGTATTGTTACTTGATGAGCCATCAATGGGATTGGCGCCACAAATGATTGCAAATATCTTCAGAATTATTACCGAAATTAATAAGCAGGGAGTAACAATTCTGCTGGTAGAACAGAATGCACAACAGGCACTTAATCGAGCTCATAGAGCCTATGTGTTGGAGACTGGCTCAATCACAAAAGAAGCAAATGCTAAAGATTTGTTAAATGATCCGCATGTTAAATCTGCATACCTTGGAACTGGTGCCAACGAAATTTTTTAATTAGCGCTCAGCTAAAATCAGGCAAGTAATTCTTGCGGTACAAGTTCTCTCTCCGTTTTCATTTGTAATTTCAACTTGGTAGCTGCATAAAGTTTTACCAAGAGTTATTGCCGTTGCAACACCCGTCACAATTCCACTGGTCGCAGATTTATGGTGTGTTGCATTGATGTCTACACCAACAATTTTCCTGCCAGCACCTGCATGAAGTTGGGTTCCAATTGAACCTAGACTTTCGGCTAAAACCACATTAGCACCGCCATGTAGAAGTCCAATTGGTTGGGTATTACCTTCTACCGGCATTGTGCCAACTAATCGATTCGGAGAAGCTTCGATAATCTCTATCCCCATCTTTTTATCAAGGGCCCCAATTCCACGTTTCTTGATTATCTCTAGAAAATCACTCATAGTGATTAGTTTATCGGTAGGAGCAATTAGAATCCCAATATGAGTGAGGTAAAAAAGCGTTTACTACTAGTCGATGGCCACTCCATGGCGTATCGAGCCTTTTACGCATTACCTGTTGAGAATTTTAAAACTTCTTTAGGCCAGCCCACTAATGCTGTGTATGGCTTCGCATCAATGCTGGTGAATTTAATAAAAGAGGAAGAGCCAACTCATATTGCAATTGCATTTGATGTATCGCGAAAGACCTTTCGGACTGAAAAATTTGCAGATTATAAAGCTAATCGAGCTTCTACTCCCGACGAATTTCGGTCGCAAATTTCTTTTATAAACGAATTAGTAGAGTGTTTTGGAATCAAGCATTTAGAGATGCCTGGATTTGAAGCAGATGACATTATTGCTACTTTATCGAGGCAGGCTCTTGAATCGGGTTTTGAGATATTAATTTGTACAGGCGATCGCGATTCATTTCAGTTGGTGAACAAATCTGTAACTGTTTTATATCCTAAAAAAGGTGTAACAGAAATGAATCGAATGACACCAGAGGCTATTTTTGAAAAATACGGTCTGACTCCGAAGCAATATCCAGATTTTGCTGCCTTACGAGGTGATCCAAGCGATAATTTACCATCGGTTCCAGGAGTTGGTGAGAAAACTGCTATTAAATGGATAGCCGAATTTGGTTCATTAGAAAGATTAATTAATAACGCAGATCAAATTAGCGGCAAAGTCGGTGATTCATTAAGAGTAAGTGTTGATACGATAAAATTGAATAGGGAATTAACTCATTTAATTGATGATTTGAAATTGCCTTTAAATGTTAGTGAATTAGAGTGGAGTGGGATAAATACCCTAGACACTTCAAAACTATTGGAAAAATTGGAAATTCGGGCTTTAAGAGAGCGAATAAAGTCGCTACCTCAAATTGGTGGGGATATCACAAATGAGATTGAAATCAATGTAACGCTCAAAACGCCAGAGGAGATCTCTAATTTACTAAGGGGGCGAACCGATCCGATTGCATTAGCGATCGACATCCAAGATGGGAAAGTATTCTCGTACGCAATTGCCTTAAATGAATCAGAGGTCCTAGCTTGCGATAGCAGCAACTATGGAGATTGGATTAGTGATCCAGCTTTACCCAAATATGTTCATGGGGCAAAAAACATTTTGAAACACATCAAAATGGATGGCTTAGCTGCTGATATTGAATTACTTGCATACCTTGTCAACTCTGGAAGCAGAAATCTTGAATTAAATGATCTTGCACAACGAATTTTGGGCGTCTCTGAAAGCAGAGAAAACTTGTTTTCTGAGTTTAATCCGCTAAGTGCAGCTTGGATTTATCGAATACAAAATGAGCTACAAAAAGAGATTAGTGGTATGGAAATGAAATCTCTTTATGTGGAGATTGAACAGCCAACGCTTATTTTATTATCAAAAATGGAGTCAACTGGAATTGCAGTTGATAAAAAGGAACTCGAATATTTGGCAAATCACTTTTCGAAGATTGTTGATGAGCACACTGACTTAGCCTTTAAAGCAGCAGGACATGAATTTAATGTAAGTTCACCCAAGCAATTACAGGTAGTTCTTTTTGAGGAGTTAGCCCTTCCTAAAACGAAGAAAATCAAGACTGGTTTTACTACTGATGCAGAGAGTCTAGAGTGGCTTTATCTAAAGACTAAACATCCGATACTTAAAAATTTATTGAGGATTCGAGAGACCGGCAAACTCCTTACAACTATTGAAGGCTTAATTTCTGCTACAGGATCTGACGAGAGAATTCACACTACTTTTCAGCAAACGGTAGCAGCAACGGGTAGATTGTCATCAACAGACCCAAATTTACAGAATATTCCTATTCGGACTGATGATGGACGAAAGATACGGAATTGTTTTGTCGCTCAAAAACCTTTTGTAAATCTAATGACTGCCGATTACAGTCAAATTGAAATGCGGATTATGGCCCATTTTTCAGATGATACGGGATTGATTAAGGCATTTGAATCAGGGGAGGATCTACACTCATCTGTTGCGTCTCAGGTTTTTGATGTCAGCGCAAGTGAAGTTGATGCTGAGATGCGAAGAACAATCAAGGCAATGTCCTATGGCTTGGCTTATGGGCTGTCTTCATTTGGCCTAGCACAGCAATTAGACATTGATCCTGCAGAAGCAAGTCAGTTAATGAGCAAGTACTTTGAAAGATTTGGTGGAATTCAAGATTACTTGAAATCAGTTGTAGTAAAAGCGAAAGAAAATGGATATACACAAACGATAATGGGCAGACGGCGTTATCTTCCAGATCTAAGAAATGAAAATCGTCAGCGACGCGAGATTGCAGAACGTGCAGCATTAAATGCTCCTATTCAAGGATCTGCTGCGGATATTATTAAGATTGCAATGTTAAAGGTTGATTCTGAATTAAAAAAGAATCGGCTTAAATCCAGATTATTACTTCAAGTGCATGATGAACTAATTCTTGAGGTAGCTCAGAGCGAGGAAGCGACACTTAAAGAGTTAGTACGGGAACAGATGTCTAATGCCTATAAGTTAAAGGTGCCATTGGATGTGAACATTGGGGTTGGCAGGAGTTGGGATTTAGCCGCCCACTGATATGTCACTTATCTTTCCCCCTTTTTCCCCTGTAAAGCATAAAAATCAACTCAATTTATCAAATCTGCCGATAAATTCTTCTCCAGTTTGACCCTATCTATGCATCGAAAGTAACCTTGCCCGTCCCTGTCCCTACTAGTTGATTTACCCCTGGAGTACACCCACCCGATGACCCCTTCTCAAATTGCAGTGAATGATGTTGGAAATGCAGAAGATTTTTTAGCCGCTATTGAAGGCACAATTAAGAACTTTAATGATGGAGATTTAGTCTCTGGAATCGTAGTTCAAATCGATCGAGAAGAAGTGTTATTGGATATTGGTTACAAAACTGAAGGTGTTATTCCATCTCGTGAATTATCAATTAGACATGATGTCGATCCAAGTGAACTTGTAAAGGTTGGCGATCGAGTTGAAGCGCTGGTTTTGCAAAAGGAAGATAAAGAAGGCCGACTAATACTTTCTAAGAAGCGAGCTCAGTACGAACAGGCATGGGGAGATGTTGAAGGCAAAAAAGAGCGTGATGAGGTTGTTACTGGAATTGTCATTGAGGTTGTCAAAGGTGGTTTGATTGTTGACATTGGATTGCGGGGATTTTTACCAGCCTCATTAGTTGAGATGCGTAGAGTTAGAGATTTAACGCCATACATTGGACAACAAGTTGAATGTCGAATAATCGAACTAGATAAGAATCGTAACAATGTAGTTCTCTCACGTAGAGCATTCTTGGAGCAATCTCAATCTGCCTCTAGAACTACATTCTTAAACCAATTACAAAAAGGACAAGTTAGAACTGGTGTTATTTCCTCGATTGTTAATTTTGGAGCCTTTGTTGATTTAGGCGGGGTTGATGGATTAGTCCACGTATCAGAGTTATCCTGGAAACACATCGATCACCCATCCGAAGTTGTTGAGGTTGGTGATGAGGTCACTGTTGAAGTGCTCGAAGTTGATTTCGAAAGAGAACGCGTTTCATTATCTCTTAAAGCAACTCAAGAAGATCCATGGCAAGCATTTGCTCGCACAAATACTATTAATCAAGTTGTAAGTGGAGAGGTTACAAAGCTTGTACCGTTCGGTGCATTTATTAAAGTTTACGAAGGAATAGAGGGATTGGTTCATATCTCTGAGTTAGCTGAGCGCCATGTAGAAATACCTGAGCAGGTTGTCCAAGTGGGGGATAAGTTGTTTGTAAAGATTATCGATATCGATTTAGAACGTCGGCGAATCTCACTTTCCCTAAAGCAAGCAAATGAAGGACAAGAAGTTGAAGTCGAAGCATTTGATCCTGCGCAATATGGAATGCCAGCTAGGTATGACGCTGCTGGTAATTTTATTTATCCTGAAGGCTTTGATGCTGATACTCAGGAATGGAAGCCAGGATATGAAAGCCAACGTGAAGAGTGGGAACGTCAATATGCAGAGGCCCAAGCTAGGTTTATGGCGCACAAAAAACAGAAGGCAGAGGCAAAGGCTGCAGATGCAGCAGCGCCTGCTGCTGAGTAAGTAATTAATTTAAGATGGCCTCAGGAAACTGGGGCCATTTTTTTATTGTGTAGGGTTAACTTATGTTAACTGTGGCACTGACTGGAGGTATTGGCTCTGGGAAAAGTACAGTCGGTGAGTTATTTTCGCAATTAGGTGCTGTAGTTGTAGATTCTGATCAAATTGCTCGTGATGTTATTGAGCGCGGTACAAGTGGATTTGATTTATTGGTAGCAAATTTCGGTGATGGAATTTTGAAGAATGGCGATATTGATCGAGCTGCAATTTCAGCGATTGTGTTCTCTGACCCAAAAAAGCGAGAACTACTAGAACAAATAACTCATCCCTTGATTAGATCTGAATTCTCGAAAATTGTAAAATCGCTTCCGGAAGAGGCAATTGTAGTTAATCAAATCCCACTTCTGTTTGAATCAAAGGGAGATTACCGATTCGATTATATTATTACCATCTCTGCACCACAGAAAATTAGAATTGAGCGGTTACTTAAACGTGGGTTAAGTCCTACCCAAATTGATCAGCGTATTAAAGCCCAGGCAAGTGATACAGAGCGGGAGAGTATTGCGGATAGCGTTATAGTAAATGACAATGATTTAGCATCACTTACAAAACAGGTTGAAGATATTTGGAGTAAATTAAAGGAAATCAAAAGGTCAAAAATATGAGACCCATAACCGAACTCACTCGAAAAATTCAGCCGTTTAAAGTGATAAGTGACTATCAACCGGCGGGAGATCAGCCGGCCGCAATCAAAGAGTTATCTCTTCGGCTGTCAAAGAATGAACAAGATGTAGTGCTTCTGGGTGCAACAGGCACTGGTAAATCCGCCACAACTGCTTGGCTGATCGAGCAAGTTCAGCGACCAACATTAGTTATTGCACCAAATAAGACACTCGCTGCACAGCTAGCAAATGAGTTCAGAGAATTACTACCTAACAATGCAGTCGAATATTTTGTTTCATACTATGACTACTATCAGCCCGAAGCCTACGTACCGCAAACCGATACATTTATTGAGAAAGATTCTTCAGTAAATGATGAAGTAGAGCGCTTGCGACACTCTGCTACTAATTCACTTTTGACTAGAAGAGATGTAATTGTTGTTGCAACAGTTTCATGTATTTATGGTTTAGGTACACCCCAAGAATATGTGGACAGAATGATTCGCCTTAGAGTAGGTGAATCAATTGAACGCAATCAGCTTCTTAGGAAATTTGTTGATATTCAATATAAGCGAAATGACATGGCTTTTGAGCGAGGTACATTTAGGGTTCGAGGGGATACCATCGAGATAATTCCTATGTATGAGGAGCTCGCTATTCGAATTGAAATGTTTGGCGATGAGATTGAAAAGATTATGACATTACATCCTCTAACTGGGGAGATAATGCGGGATGAAGAGGAAATGTACGTATTCCCAGCAACTCATTACGCCGCTGGTCCTGAAACAATGGAGAGAGCAATTACTGCAATTGAGAAAGAAATGGAAGCAAGAGTTGATGAATTTGAAAAAGCTGGAAAATTACTTGAGGCTCAGCGAATTAGAATGCGGACCACATTTGATATTGAAATGATGCGCCAACTTGGTTTTTGTTCTGGGATCGAAAACTATTCACGCCATTTAGATGGCAGAGAACCTGGTAGTGCCCCAAATTGCTTACTAGATTATTTTCCCGAAGATTTCTTAGTAGTGATCGATGAATCACATGTAACTGTGCCTCAAATTGGTGCGATGTTTGAGGGTGATGCGGCCAGAAAGCGAACACTGGTAGAACATGGATTTAGGTTGCCTAGCGCAATGGATAACCGACCGCTTAAGTTTCAAGAATTTCTTGATAGGTGTGGCCAGAAGGTCTATTTGTCCGCCACTCCTGGAAAATATGAGTTAGAGAAGACTCATAACTCCTTTGTGGAACAAGTAATTAGGCCAACTGGACTTATTGACCCAAAGATAATTGTAAAACCTATCAAGGGACAAATTGACGATTTGGTAAACGAGATTAAGGTTCGAGCTGATAAGAATGAAAGAGTTTTGGTAACTACATTAACAAAGAAAATGTCAGAAGATCTTACTGATTACATTTTAGGCCTTGGGGTAAAAGTAAGATATTTGCACTCGGAGGTGGATACCTTAAGGCGAGTTGAATTGTTACGGGAGCTAAGAACTGGTGAATACGATGTATTAATCGGAATAAATCTACTTCGCGAGGGACTTGATTTACCGGAGGTATCTTTAGTTGCGATTTTGGATGCGGATAAAGAGGGTTTTTTAAGGTCTTCCACCTCATTGATTCAAACCATTGGCAGAGCTGCGCGAAATGTTTCAGGCGAAGTTCATATGTATGCTGACAACATTACTAAATCAATGCAGTTTGCTATCGATGAAACAAATAGACGTAGAGCAAAACAGGTAGCTTACAACACTGAAAATGGAATTGATCCAACACCATTGCGTAAAAAAATTGCAGACATCACAGATTTAATCACTAAAGAGATTGATGACACAGAGAATTTAGCCTCAAGCAGTAAGAAATTAGGGCTTAGTAGCGGAATTCATAGTAAGAATATCTCCTCATTACCTCAACGAGAATTAGTTGCCCTCATCGCATCTTTAACTGACCAGATGCGCTCTGCGGCATCAGAGTTAAATTTTGAATTGGCTGCACGACTTCGAGATGAAATACGAGAGCTAAAACGTGAACTTAAAGGAATGCAGGAAGCAGGGAACTAGTGAATGACCGATTAGTAGTGCGAGGTGCCAGAGAGCACAATCTAAAAAATGTTTCGCTAGATATGCCGCGTAATTCCCTAATTGTTTTTACAGGCTTATCTGGATCTGGTAAATCTTCATTAGCATTTGACACTATTTTTGCCGAGGGACAACGCAGATATGTTGAGTCACTTTCAGCTTATGCTCGCCAGTTCTTAGGGCAAATGGATAAACCAGATGTGGATTTTATTGAGGGTCTCTCACCTGCAGTTTCTATTGATCAAAAATCAACCAACAGAAACCCTCGCTCAACTGTTGGCACTATAACTGAAGTTTATGATTATTTGAGGTTACTTTTTGCCCGAGCTGGAAGACCGCACTGCCCAAATTGCAAAAAGGAAATAGCAAAACAAACACCACAAAATATTGTTGACCAGATTTTGCAAATGCCTGAGGGTGTAAAGTTTCAAGTTTTAGCACCCGTGATAAGGGCTCGTAAAGGTGAATTCTTAGACCTCTTCAAAGACTTTATAACTCAAGGATATTCTCGAGCTCGCGTGGATGGAGTCGTATATCAAATATCAGAGATACCTAAATTAAAAAAGCAAGAAAAGCACACTATAGAGGTTGTAGTGGATAGATTGAGTGTGAAGTCTGAGAGTAAATCGCGCTTGACTGACTCAGTAGAGACAGCATTACGGCTTGCAAATGGTTTAGTGGTCTTAGATTTCGTAGATCAGAAAGTTGGCTCAGCTGAAAAAGAAAAAGTATTCAGTGAACACATGGCGTGCCATGATTGTGAATTGTCCTTTGAAGAGTTAGAGCCGAGATCTTTTTCGTTTAACTCACCATTTGGTGCCTGCCCAGAATGTACTGGAATTGGCACTAAATTAGAGGTGGATGAAGACCTAATAATTCCAGATGATTCAATTTCAATATATGAGGGAGCAATAGCGCCTTGGTCCGGTGGTCAATCATCTGAATATTTCTTACGATTGCTTGAGGGTTTAGCCGCGGATATAAAGTTTTCACTCGATGTGCCTTGGAAGAAGCTTTCAGAGAAATCAAAAGAAGCAATTTTGCACGGTTGGGATTATGAAGTACATGTTAAATATAAAAATAGATATGGAAGAGTGCGCAATTACTCGACGGGATTTGAAGGAGTCGTACCATTCATTCACCGCAGACACTCTGAAACAGACAGTGACTATAGCCGCGACAAATATGAAGCATATATGCGAGAAACCCCCTGCCACGTATGTAAGGGAAGTCGATTGAAACCGGAGGTACTTGCTGTAACGCTGGGTGAAAAAAATATTTCTGAAATATGTGAGTTTTCAATTTATGATTGCTCAGTTTTTTTGAAAGAGCTATCGCTTTCGCCTCGAGAAAAGAAAATTGCAGAAAGAGTCTTAAAGGAGGTTCACGCAAGATTAGGATTCCTATTAGATGTAGGACTTGATTACCTATCTTTAGCTCGTCCGGCTGCCACGCTATCTGGTGGTGAAGCGCAGCGAATCAGGTTAGCAACTCAAATCGGTTCCGGTTTAACTGGCGTTTTATATGTGCTCGATGAACCAAGTATTGGATTACACCAAAGGGATAATCGCAAATTAATTGAGACACTTACTAGATTACGAGATCTTGGAAATACTTTAATAGTTGTGGAACATGATGAAGACACGATTAGAACTGCGGACTGGATTGTAGACATTGGGCCAGGAGCCGGTGAACACGGAGGAAAGGTAGTCTCGTCTGGAAGCTATTCCGATCTGACAGAGAATAAAAATTCAATAACTGGTGCTTATCTGTCTGGAAGGTTAAAAATTGAAATTCCTAAGAAACGTAGGAGCGTTGATTTAAAGAAGTCTTTAGTAGTTAAGTCTGCAAAGGAAAATAACCTTCAAAACATTGATGTAACATTTCCATTATCTGCTTTTGTTGCAATAACAGGAGTAAGCGGTTCTGGAAAATCAACGCTTGTAAATGATATTTTATATTCAGTTCTAGCAAATAAATTAAATGGTGCCAGAA
>CAYFKM010000028.1:0-208 GCA_964344025.1 uncultured Candidatus Nanopelagicus sp.
CTCTTATCCTCAATTTTTACTCCTACAGCCTTCGAAGGGCTCAAAGCCTTTAGTTTGTTAACTTGAACATTCTTGGCTGGATCCATAAATCGGCATTTAAGGGCTGCAGCCAACTCACGCCCAAGTCCACGGACTGACATTGCATACCCTCGATCAGGATTTATAGCAATATCAAAAATTACATCCTCAATCTCAAGAAGTTTTATCG
>CAYFKM010000028.1:256-10978 GCA_964344025.1 uncultured Candidatus Nanopelagicus sp.
CTTTTCCTTCGGGCAAAACTATTATTCCATCATGTTCTTCGCTTATACCCAACTCTTTTGCTGAGCAAATCATTCCATCACTTATTTTTCCATAAGTCTCTCGAGCTGAAATTGCAAAATTTCCCGGCAGTATCGCTCCGGGTAAGGCGACGACAACTAAATCATTTACTTTAAAGTTTCGAGCTCCACAAATTACAAATCTTGTCTTTCCACTATTTAAATCTAATCCTACGTAACGAATTGGTTTTTTATGGCCAGACAACTCCTCGATAGATGCTACCTTGCCCACTAACAGTGGGCCTTTTAAGTCCTTACCTTGGTACTCGATATTTTCAACTTCAAAACCAACTCTTACGAAAGCCTGTGCGATTTGTTCGGGTGTAATCTTTGTTGGTATCGCTACATGCTCCTTGAGCCAACTTAATGGAATCTTCATTTGATACCCATCCCAAAACTTTGAGTAAATCGAACATCGCCCTCAACTATGTCGTGCATATCAGTTATTCCATACTTGACCATCAGCGTTCGCTCTAGTCCCATGCCAAATGCAAAACCAGAGTATTTTTTAATATCAACGCCGCAGGCGAGTAACACCTTTTGATTGACCATTCCGCATCCGCCCCATTCAATCCAACGACCATTAAAGAAGATATCTACTTCAGCGGAAGGTTCGGTAAAAGGAAAATAAGATGGGCGTAGCCTGGTTTTTACATCATTACCAAATATTGATTTAGCAAAATAATCTAACGTCCCGTTTAAATCTGCCATCGTAATGTTGGTATCTACTACTAATCCCTCTACCTGATGAAAAACTGGCGTATGGGTAGCATCAAGTTCATCCGCCCGATAAGTCTTACCCGGGCAGATTACATAAATTGGAGGTTTCTGATCAAGCATCGTTCGAATTTGAACTGGTGATGTATGAGTTCTCAAAACAAGTTTTGCTTCAAGTGGTTCAACAAAAAAAGTATCTTGCATCGAACGTGCTGGATGATCAGCAGGAATATTTAAGGCATCAAAATTCAGCCACTCTGACTCAAGTTCTGGACCTTCGGCAATGTTGTATCCAATCCCAATAAACAAATCCGATATTTCATTTATTAAGGATGTTAATGGGTGCAGTCCCCCCTGCAACGCTGTACGGGCGGGCAGAGTTACATCAACCTTTTCTTGCTGTAATGCAATCAAATCTCGTTGATTAGCAAGTTCTTTATTTCTTTTTTCAAAAGCCTCATTTACCTGAGCTCTTGCACTACCAATAAGTTTTCCAAACTCTGCTCTAAGCGCAGGCTCCATGCTTGCAAGTGATTGGTTAGCTTTTGCTAACGGAGATTTATCGCCGACGTACTCAATCTTAACCTGCTTTAAGACTTCAAGATTGCTAGCTGTTGAAATCTGAACTAGGGCTTGCTGAAGATGTTGCTCTATTTGAACTTTATCAAGCGCCATATGACCAATTCTATAATGCTATCCCGATGGAATGCATGACAATTGCCGCAGCACTTGCCACATTTAATGACTCAGCAAAACCTTTCATTGGGATAGAAACGGTAGTAACACCCTCTGGCAGTTCAGGCAATCCCCTAGCTTCATTTCCAAAAACCCAAATAGAAGGTGATGTAATAGCTTTTTTGATAAATTCAGAATCAAATGTTGTAGAAGTATTTGATTCTAGGGCAAATATATTAAAGCCTTTATTTTTTGACTTAGTTAAAAAATCTTCGAGATTTATATCGACAAATACCGGGATATGCCACAAGGAGCCAACGGTTGCACGAACAACTTTAGGATTAAAGACATCCACACTAGCTTCGGAAAATATCACGGCGTCAAAGCCGCAAGCATCTGCTGTCCTAATGACAGTTCCAGCATTTCCAGGATCTTGAATTTGCCAAAAAAATGCAATCTTTTTTGGAATTTTTGACCATAGATCGTCAATTTTTAACATCTTAGTTGAACACAGAGCCAAAATACCCTGTGGTGACTCTGAATCAGCCATTGAATTCATGACTTGATCAGTCACCTCGATTAGGTTGAGTTGAGAGAAAAGCTCGGTTGGTATTTCATCTCTTAAAATTGATAAGCCAGATTGAGTCACATACAACTTCTCTAAGGCCAATCCGTCTACAACCTTAGAAACCAGTGCTTCTCGAACTGATTGAATACCCTCAGCGACAAAAATACTTTCTGCCTCTCGAGTTTTCTTTCCTCTTGGACCAAGAAGAGCCTTAACTCTCTCTACATGCGAGGAATTAAGGCTCGAAATTTTTTCCATTAGCTGAAAACGACAGAGCTATTTAAGCAGTTACAACATTTTTGCGGGCAACTTCAACCAATTTCGAAAAAGCCACCGGATCATTCGTTGCAAGCTCTGCTAGTACTCGACGATCAACCTCTATGCCAGCAATTTTTAATCCTTGAATCAATCGGTTGTAAGTCATTCCATTTGATCTAGCTGCAGCATTGATTCGCTGAATCCAAAGGCGACGAAAATCTCCCTTTTTATCCTTTCGATCATTAAATGCATAAACCAAGGAATGAGTAACTTGTTCCTTTGCTTTAGTGAAAAGCCTAGAGCGCTGACCTCGATAACCTGCTGCGCGCTCCAAAGTTGTACGGCGCTTTTTCGCCGCATGAACTCCACGTTTTACTCTTGCCATTATTCTCTCCCTTACTTCAAACCGAGCATGCGTTTTGCAGCAAATGTGTTTGGCGATTTAGCTTCCACATCACCCGTTAACCTGCGAGTCAATCTTGAAGACTTTCGCTCAAGCAGGTGGCGCTTACCAGCACGCTCGTGCATTATCTTGCCAGACCCAGTTACGCGGAATCTTTTCTTTGCACCACTGTGCGTTTTCATCTTTGGCATTTACTTACCTCCTGTTGAATTTAAACTAATTTGCCTTCAGATTAGATGCCGCCTTTTTGGCAGAACCTGTTCTCTTAGCTGGACCTAGCACCATTGTCATATTGCGGCCTTCTTGCTTCGGCGCAAATTCAACAATCGAGACTTCAGCTAACTCTTCGGCAAGCTTTTGTAATAGCCTAAATCCCATCTCTGGGCGAGATTGTTCACGCCCGCGAAACTGAATTGTTACCTTCACTTTGTCACCACCGCTTAAAAACCGTTCAATATGATTTCGTTTTGTCTCGTAATCATGTGGTTCGATACTTGGTCGAAGTCGCATCTCTTTTACAACAATGTGAGTTTGATTTTGACGAGCTTCCCTTGCTTTCTGCGCAATTTCGTACTTGTATTTTCCAAAGTCCATAATTTTGCAGACCGGCGGATTGGCGTCAGGTGAAATTTCTACGAGATCTAGGCCGATCTCTTCAGATAACTTAAGCGCTTTATCAATTGCGGTTACGCCAAGTTGTTCACCGTCATATCCAATTAGCCGAACTTCAGGAACGCGAATTCGATCATTTATTCGTGGCTCTGTGCTGATAACTTCTCCTTGCTGTTTCGCTCGATTAGATTGGCATTACACAAGCGAAAAACAGCCGCACTTCATAAGAAGCAACCAGTTCGCCTCAGCGAAGTAGGTGGGAGCGTTTGCATCCACTTGATAGATGAAGTGTATCTAACACCCTGCTTTGAGGGAAATTGAGCATAAATAGCCTAGGCTTAAGATATGAAAAGGAAAGCGTTAGCCCACTCGATTACTAATGCTGCAAGTGGCTTAACCCTAGACCAGTCTGCTCGTCAAAGGCGATACTTTGTTTCCATGATGATAAGAACTGTTTGTTTTATTCTTACTGTTGTTCTACCAAGCCCGTACCGTTGGATAGCTTTGGTTGGTGCCCTAACGCTTCCATACATTGCAGTTATCGCTGCAAATGCTGGCCGAGAAACGATTCGAAAAGATGCGGTATTCAACCCAAAGCGCAAAAGGTTGAATTAATTGTCTTGAAGGTTTTGTCTCTCATATAAATCAAAGTACAGACCCCGCATGGCAACAAGTTCTTCATGAGTACCCTTTTCTACAATTAATCCATTATCAATTACAAGTATCTGATCAGCATTTATTATTGTTGAAAGTCGATGAGCAATTACGATACTTGTCCTTCCGACTAATGCCTCCTTCAAGGCAGACTGAACCAATGCTTCATTCTCTGAATCCAAGTGTGCAGTGGCCTCATCTAAAATTACTAATCTCGGCTTTTTAAGTAATAGCCGCGCAATAGCTAATCTTTGTCTCTCACCGCCAGATAATCTATGACCTCTCTCACCAACTACCGTCTCGACTCCATTTGGTAGGGTTTGAATGAAATCCCAGATACGAGCTGCTCGACAAGCCTGCTCTATTTCTGAAATAGTGGCATTGGGATCTGCATATTTAAGATTGTTAATTATTGAATCATGGAACATATGAGAATCTTGTGTTACTACACCAATGTTTTCACGTAATGATTTAATTGAATAATTTTTGATATCTTTGCCGTCAATTCGGATAATTCCATCAGTAACATCATAAAGTCTAGGTATGAGAGCGCTTATTGTGCTCTTACCGGCCCCTGAGGGACCAACAATTCCGGTCAACGATCCCGCTTTGGCATTAAATGAAATCCCTTTCAAAATTTCTCCAGAATCAATCTGTTCCAATTTTGCCACTGATTCCAATGAGGCTAGGGAAATTTCACTTGCGTTTGGGTAGGAAAACCTAACTGATTCAAATGATAACTCGGGTTGAGTTGAGACTAGATCAATGGCTCCTGGTAAATCTTTTACCATGGGTTGTAAATCAAGCACCTCAAATACTCTTTCAAATGAAACTAAGGCACTCATTACATCTACTCTCACATTAGATAATGCAGTTAATGGTCCATACAGTCTTGCCAGTAGTGCAGTTATTGCTAGCAGGGTGCCAACAGTTATTTCACCGTTGATAGCCAGATGTCCACCAATTCCATAAGCAATAGCAGTGGCAATTGCTGCAACCGAGGTTAGTGCTATGAAGAAGACTCGATTTAGCAAGGCAATTGAAATTCCAATATCGGCTACACGTCTTGCCTTATTTGAAAATTGCTGTTTCTCATCCTTACTGTCTCCATAGAGTGAGACTAATAAGGCACCAGAAACATTAAATCGTTCACTCATAGTCGAAGCCATTTGGGCGTTAATATCAAATGATTGCCTTGTGTATTTTTGAAGCTGTCGTCCTACCCATTTTGTCGGGATCAAAAAAATAGGCAGCAAAGCCAATGAAGCAACGGTTATTTGCCAGGAAAGGGTCAACATAGCAATCGTAACTAAGAGCAAACTTAAAATATTACTGACTACTCCTGAAAGCGTTGAGGTAAAAGCCTGTTGCGCACCAATGACATCTGAGTTAAGGCGCGATATCAAAGCACCAGTTTGGGTGCGAGTGAAGAATGCTATTGATTGCTTTTGAATATGTTCAAAGACCATGCGCCTAAGATCGAAAATTAGGCCCTCGCCGATTCTTGCCGAAAACCATCGCCCTATCATGCTGAATAACGCATCCAAGATCGCTATCAACGCTACTGCCAATGCAAGTTTGGTAACCAAAGAAGAATTTCCTGGAATTACACCTTCATCGATTAATTTCTTTAGCAAAAGTGGCGAAGCAATTACTAAAAGTGCATCAACAACTACCGTAACCAGAAATAAACTCAGTGATAATTTGTAAGGAGTTGCAAAACCAACAATACGCCGTAATGTTCCGGATTTTAGTTTTTGATCCTTTACCGATTGATCCGCTGTAAGAGATCGAAAAGACATCCAGGTAGCATGCATAGACATAAGACGACAATAACCACTTATTTACAAAAGATTAAACTGTAAATCCAATCGAGCGTAGTTGCTCTCGCCCATCATCAGAAATCTTATTTGGCCCCCAGGGTGGCAGCCATACCCAGTTAATTTTTACATCTGATGAGATATCAGCCAATACCTGCCTAGTTTGGTCCTCGATTACATCCTGAAGCGGACAAGCAGCTGAAGTTAGTGTCATATCTAACGTGACTATATTTCCTTCATCGATACGCATATCGTAGACAAGACCTAGATCAATAACATTTATACCAAGTTCGGGATCAATAACATCTTTCATTGCTTCGGTAACATCATCAAGGCTTGTACTCATAACTACATTCTACTCCATAACTTGAATGGCGGCATCTTTAAAAGCCATCCAACTAAGAAGTGCACACTTAATTCTGGCAGGAAACTTTGATACTCCAGAAAATGCCACACCATCTTCAAGAAGTGTTTCATCTCCAGCAGATTTACCTTTACTTTGCATTAATTCCATAAATGCTTCAAATATCACATTTGCTTCACTAAAGGTTTTTCCAATCAATAGATCACTCATTATCGAAGCACTTGCCATTGAAATAGAACAACCGACTCCGTCCCATGAAATATCAAAAACTTTTCCATCTTTTACTTTAAGATTTAAAGTAACTTCATCGCCACAACTTGGATTATTATGATGGACTTGAATATCTTTATCCTCGCTTAGCCCTTTGCGATGAGGGGATCGATAATGATCAAGAATTACTTCTTGATACAACGAATCTAATTCCACTACTTTACCGCCTTGAAGTAGGACTTAACTTTTTCGATTCCATGAATTAATTGCCTAATGTCCTCGACATTGTTATAGAGATGGAATGAGGCCCGTGTGGTACCAGCTATCTTTAATTTGCGCATTAAAGGCCAAGCACAATGGTGACCTGTTCTAACCGCTATTCCATATTGATCTAACACCTGACCAACATCGTGTGGGTGGACGCCATCTACTGTGAAAGAAATAACTCCACCGCGATCTTTAAGATCTAGTGGTCCTACTACCTTTATGCCAGAGATAGAAGTAAGACCTTCCAATAAATTCCTGGTAAGTTCATGCTCATGTTTAGCAATATTGTTCATCCCGATTTTCTGTAAATAATCAACAGCGGCAGACAACCCAGCTGCCTGTGCCATATTTGGAACACCGGCTTCAAATTTACGCGGTCCGCTAGCCCAGGTTGCTCCACTCATTGTTACTGAATCAACCATTGATCCCCCAAAAATTACCGGTTCTAGTTGTTCCAATAAGTGATCTTTTCCCCAAAGCACACCGATACCAGTTGGACCTAATGTTTTATGTCCAGAAAAAGCTAAGAAATCAACATCCAACTCCTTAACATTGATTGGAAGGTGAGGCACAGATTGGCAGGCATCAAGAACTACGAGTGCACCAACCGCCCGTGCCGCCTTGCTAATCTCTTGGATTGGCAAAATAGTGCCAAAAACATTGGATTGATGAGTTACAGCGACTAACTTTGTTTTATGGGTAATTACCTCTTTGATATTAGATAGATCAAGCCTGCCATCCTCCATAAATGAAAGCCATGACAAAGAAGCCCCGGTCCGTTTGGCTAATTGTTGCCAGGGAATCAAATTTGCATGATGTTCCATCTCAGTAACCACAATTTGATCACCGGATTTTATTTTGATTCTAGAATCAGGATTGCCAAGAGAGTATGCGATGACATTTAACGACTCAGTAGCACTCTTGGTAAAAACTACCTCATTACTGTCAGCGCCAATGAAACTGGCTACATTACCTCTAGCCCTTTCGAAAGCCTCAGAAGCCTCTTCGGCAAGTAAGTGAGCGCCTCTGTGAACAGCCGCGTTAATTGTGCGATAGAAATTACTCTCAGCTTCAATTACCGATGTAGGCTTTTGCGATGTAGCTGCGCTATCTAAATAAACAAGAGAATTGCCCCCGCGAACTTTCCGTTCGAAAATAGGAAAATCCTTCTTATACTCAGAAAGATCCAGACTCATTTACTATTACGCAGTTATATATGCTGCGTAACCCTGTTCTTCCAACTTGTCAGCTAACTCCGGACCGCCCTCTTCAACTATTTTGCCGTTCGCAAATACATGAACAAAATCTGGTTTTATGTAGCGAAGTATTCTTGTGTAGTGGGTGATTAACATAACGCCAAGATCTGAATTTTCTTTAACTCGATTAACTCCTTCAGACACAATTCGTAAGGCATCAACATCAAGCCCAGAATCCGTTTCATCCAAAATTGCAATCTTTGGTTTTAATAGCTCTAACTGCAAAATCTCATGGCGCTTCTTTTCTCCTCCGGAAAAACCTTCATTAACATTACGCTCAGAAAAAGTGGTGTCTATATTTAAGGAAGCCATTGCATCTTTTACCTCACCGACCCATGTCCTAACCTTGGGCGCTTCACCACGAATAGCAGTCACGGCTGTTCGCAAAAAATTGGAGACCGAAACTCCCGGTACCTCTACGGGATATTGCATAGCAAGAAATAATCCTGCTTTGGCCCTTTCATCAACGCTCATTTCTAGAATATCTTTACCATCTAAAGTTACTGATCCACCAGTTATTGAGTATTTTGGATGACCCGCAATTGAGTATGCAAGAGTAGATTTACCAGAACCATTCGGACCCATAATTGCATGAGTCTCACCAGACCTTACAGTTAAATCAACACCTCTTAATATCTCTTTATCTCCGCCTTCAGTAGCAACACTGACCTGTAAATTCTTAATCTCTAGAACGCTCATTGTGATCTCCTTAGTTTGTTATCAATACTTGATTGCCATTTAATTCAACTTTATAAGTCTTAAGCGGTGATGTTGCCGGTGGAGTTAAGGCCTCCCCTGTGCGCAAATCGAATTCTGCGCCATGAAGCCAACATTCAATTTTCATACCATTTACTTCACCTTCAGAAAGTGATGCATCTGAGTGTGTACAGGTGTCCTCTACCGCAAACACCTCTTGACCTACTCGAGCTACACAAACAGCTACGCCCTCAACCTCAACCGCAACTGGCTTGCCTTCAACAAGTGAATCAAATGCTAACTCTGCCATCACTCTCCTACCCTTGATAATTCAGTTTCAATTCGAGCCATCAATCTTTCTTCGATCTCTTCGTTTTTCAATTTATTGATAATCTCAGCAAAAAATCCCCGTATTACTAATCTTCTTGCAATATCAGCGGGAATACCCCTTGATTGCAAGTAAAAAAGTTGTTCATCATCAAAACGACCGGTAGTACTAGCGTGTCCAGCGCCAACAATTTCACCCGTCTCAATCTCTAAGTTTGGTACAGAGTCGGCACGGGCACCATCTGTTAACAGTAAATTTCTATTGAGCTCATATGTATCCGTACCTTCTGCGCTTTTATTGATATAGACATCGCCAATCCACACAGTATGTGCGCCTTTTCCAGCTAATGCACCTTTGTAATTTACCCGCGATTTTGTGTTGGGAACTCCGTGATTTACATGAATTCGGTGCTCAATGTGTTGCTCATCGGTAGCAAAATAAACTCCATTCATTTCAGCGCTAGCGCCCATACCGGTGTATTCAACGGTTGGACTGATTCGTATTGCTGATCCACCTATAGAAACTACATATGAATTAAATTGTGCGTCTTTACCAATAATTGCGTGGTGTTGAGCTACATGAACTGAATTTTGTTCCCACTCCTGAAGGGAAATAAAATTTAGACTAGAGCCTGCGGCAAGTGAAATCTCAATCTCTTCTCCCAACCTACCCAAACCATTATTTTCAATGATCAATGTTGCTCTGCTATTTACCCCAACTTGGATTACTACTCGGCTTAATTCAGCACCTACTCCACATTTTCGCTTTAAGAAAATTGGTTCCACTATCTCTAAATCATCTGAAATCGTAAGTAGTGTGCTTTTATCAACAACCTTACGCACTCTATTGGTGACAATATCACTAGCAACATAAGCAGGTGGCAAATCAGAGGAATTGATATTTGTAATTTCGACGCCTTTTGGTAAATCATTTTTGGCAAATAATGAAATATTGTCGCTTACAGCAACATCTAAATCATGAAGGCCGGCCAACTTTTTTAATGGAGTAAAACGCCAAGCTTCTTCACGACCACTTGGCGTTAAATAATTGGTTGTTAATTGGCTCATTAACCAACAGCACCTTCCATTTGTAACTCGATTAATCGGTTTAGCTCCAGTGCGTACTCCATAGGAAGCTCTTTAGCAATCGGTTCAATAAAACCACGAACAATCATTGCCATTGCTTCATCTTCACCCAAACCACGAGACATTAAGTAGAACAATTGATCATCGCTAACCCGTGAAACAGTGGCTTCATGCCCCATAGAGACATCATCCTCGCGAACATCAACATATGGATATGTATCGGATCTAGAAATTGTGTCAACTAAGAGTGCATCACATTTGACTGTGCTCTTTGAATGATGTGCACCTTCATCAACTTTTACCAAACCTCGATATGAGGTTCGCCCACCACCGCGTGCTACGGACTTGGAGATAATTGTTGAAGAGGTGTGAGGAGCAGCGTGCACCATTTTTGCACCTGCATCCTGATGCTGACCCTCACCTGCAAATGCAATTGATAAAGTTTCACCTTTTGAGTGTGGCCCCATCAACATAACCGCGGGATATTTCATTGTTACCTTTGATCCAATATTGCCATCAATCCACTCCATGGTCGCACCCTCAGCACAGGTAGCTCGCTTGGTTACCAAGTTATAAACATTGTTAGACCAGTTTTGAATTGTGGTGTAACGAACGCGGGCATTTTTCTTTACAATAATTTCAACTACAGCTGAATGTAAAGAATCTGAAGAATAAATTGGAGCTGTACATCCTTCAACGTAATGAACATATGAATCTTCATCAGCAATAATCAAGGTTCGCTCAAACTGACC
>CAYFKM010000029.1:0-10562 GCA_964344025.1 uncultured Candidatus Nanopelagicus sp.
TGGGATATCAAATTTATGGAGTGCCATTAGTTGTTCCATTTGCTTGGGTAATGATTGCTCACCCAATGTTAGTTGTGGCCCGAAAGGTTTCCAAGAATTGGGTATTTCTATACGGTGGTTTAGGAATGATGGCATGGGATTTATTTTTAGATCCACAAATGGTTGCAGCTAAGAGATGGATCTGGGAATTCTCTGGTCCAAGTGTTCCCCTTCAACCACAGATTCCCCTATCAAATGCATTTGGCTGGCTATTAACTGGGATGGGCTTAATGGCAATCTTAAATAAGGCGCTACGAATGGATAGAAGAAACTCAATAAATGTCCCGCCTATCCATAACTACTTCTTAGGATGGACCTGGTTTGGAGGTGTAGTTGGGAATATTTTCTTCTTCGGAACTCCTGGGGTTGCACTAACTGGCGGAGTTGTTTTTGGTCTCCTTATGTTGCCATACATATTTGTTTTGCGATTTGGTCCACCTTCAAATATCTAATGGAGTTTATATTTGCATTATCAAGCTTTTCCTTACTTCTAATAGTGTTTAATAGTCTCACTATCAGAGTGATTAAAAATAAGCCAGAAAATATCAATGAAACAGTTTCGGTGCTTATACCCATGCGCAATGAACAAAATAACGCTAAAGAGTGTGTACTTAGCCTTCTTAGCCAAAAAGGGTTGGATAATTTTGAAATCATTGCATTAGATGATGAGTCTTCAGATGGCACTTTTGAGGTTTTGCAAACATTGAATACCGTAAAAGTTATTGCAGGAAAACCGATTCCAAATAACTGGATTGGTAAGTTATGGGCGTGTCACCAACTTGTGGAACAAAGTAGTGGTGAATATTTAGTTTTTATCGATGCTGATGTGAGGCTTAGCGAGAATGCAATTTCATCAGCTATCGCTTCGATGAGAGGTTGGGATTTTATATCTCCCTACCCAAAACAATTAGTTTCTGGCTTTGTTCAACGAGTATTTCAACCGCTTCTACAATGGTCTTGGTTAGCATCAGTTCCATTGAAATTAAGTCAAAAATTATCAATAAAGTCAATGGCTGTTGCCAATGGGCAATTCTTTATAGTTAAAAGATCTGCGTACTTAACCTCGGGAGGACATCAGTCAATTAAAAGTGAAATTCTAGATGATTTAAAGCTTGCACGTAAATTACTTGAACATGGATTTAAAGGAGGCGTGGCTGAAGCAAGTCAAGTCGCTCAATGTAAAATGTATGATTCAACTAGAGAATTATTTTTAGGTTATCAAAAATCACTATATAAAGCTTTCGGTTCATTTTTTGGAACAGTATTAGCAACTATTATTCTTTTTGCAACGGGAATTATTCCAATTATTGCTGCACTAGCTGGATCAAAATTGGCATTACTAACATTCATATTAGTTTATATCGGTAGGTGTATTTCTTCTGTAAGAACAGGTGGGATACCAAACACCGCCCTATTGCATCCAATTGCAATTACTTTATTACTTTTTCTAATCGCCTATTCTTGGTACGGAAAGCTTAAGAAAACTTTAAGTTGGCGCGGCCGAGGAATCGTTAATGGCTAAGATCCTAATAGTTGGTGCTGGTATAGGTGGTATGAGTGCTGGAGCTCGGCTAGCCAAACTCGGACATCAAGTTACTGTTTATGAGAAAAGTGATCGCTCTGGTGGAAAGTGCAGAACTGAATGGCTTGGTGACTATGCATTTGATACAGGACCTTCCTTACTGACTCTGCCAGCTGTATACAGGGATCTATTTTTAAAAACTGGTAAGAGAATTGAACATGTCCTAAAACTTGAACCTGTTGATCCGGCATTCTCTTACAATTTTTCAGATGGAAAGAAAGTAGTATTTCCAAATTTATCAAATCCAAACACCTATTTAGAAATTGAAAAAATTTTTGGTAGGCAGGCAAGCCAAAATTGGCAAGCGCTTATTAAACGAGCTGAACGAATGTGGGATGTCTCTAGGGAACAATTTATTGAATCTGAATTAAGATCCTTCTGGCCCATTCTAAAAAATAGAAACTTGATTGGCCAAATTCGAGAAATATCACCATTCACCTCATTGCGCTCAATAAGTAATAAATTACATCTTGATCCTCACTTAAAAATGATTGTTGATCGGTATGCGACATATACTGGCAGTGATCCTCGAACAGCGCCAGCAGTCCTACTGACTATTGCATTTATTGAAAGCACTTTTGGGGCTTGGCACATAAGAGGTGGGATTGGTCAGTTATCAATTGCAATACAAAATAGATGCGAAGAATTAGGGGTTAAGTTTGAGTTTAATACTGGCGTTAATGAAATTTCTGTCAAACGAGATAAAGTTAATGGCATTATTTTAGAAAATGGTAGATTTATTGAAAGCGATTTAGTAGTTGCAAATGCGGATGCAGAAATCGTCTATAACAAACTAGTATCAAAAAATGTTAAATCAGCAAACTTTGAAAGAAGAAAACTTAGTAAGGCAACAAAGTCTTTAGCTGGATTTTCTCTTCTACTAGGCCTTGATAACTCCAAAGGAAAAGGGCCTGAACTCAATCATCATAATGTTTTCTTTCCTGAAAACTACGACAACGAATTTGAAGAAATATTTACTAAAAAAATACCTGTTACTGACCCAACTATATATATCTGTGCGCCAAAGGATGAATCTATGGTGAAGGGAGCTAATAAAGAGGCTTGGTTTGTTCTCGTAAATGCCCCACGTCATGAACCTGGCTTAGGTTGGGATTGGAGTAATTCTGGCACAGAATACGCAAATAAAATTGTGGGTAAGTTGGACCAATTAGGATTAAATGTTTCTGCTCGACTAGATCTACTTGAATTTAGAACTCCTGAAGATTTAGAAAGATATGCCAGCGCTCCAGGGGGTTCAATCTATGGGACTTCCAGCAATTCTCCTAGGTCAGCTTTTTTGCGCGCACGAAATAGATCAAAGATAAAAGGACTATTTTGTGTGGGCGGTTCTACTCACCCAGGTGGTGGACTACCCCTTGTCGGTATCAGCGCGGAAATTGTTGCAAAAGTAATTGGAAAATCTTAATTTAGCTTTGTTTTTGTGAAGCTTAAAAGCATAACGACACTTATTAATTGAAAAATTAACCAAATATAAATTGGGACAAAAATAAAACCAATTTCTAGGTGAAATATGATTAGAGTTATAAAAATAAATGAAGCACGCACTGGTCGCTCTGCGATAGTTACTATTCCGATTTTCGATAATCCTAGGCCGCTTGACCTAGCTCGAATATATTCCTGAATAGAAGCTAAAGTAATTATAGCAATTAATATTCCAAAATTAATTCCAATTTTATACAGAGCAAGGACCCAAAAAATTTCTGATATCCGATCAACAGTTGAATCTAAAAGTGCTCCCCATTTTGAACTTTTACCTGAAATAATCGCCATACTGCCATCAATTCCATCTGCAAAAAGAGATAGAACAAGAAGGGCTGGGGCCCAAACTGATTGCGCATTTAAATAGAATAAAACTGAAAATACAAATCCTGAAATAGTTATTAGATTGGGTGAAATTCTTAATTGCTGAAAGACTTTAGCTACAAAATATGAAATTGTTAGCCAAATTTTAACTATTCCGACAATCTCTGCGTTGCCATGTAAATCGCTCCAAGATTTATAGAAGTCATTTCTATCCATATCTTAAGTATATTTGTAAATCTCTTTTACTAAGATTCAAACTAGATCCACAATCTGTCAATAATTCTGGGGTATTTAGTTTCCACCTCGCTCTTCCTGAGGATTAAAGGGTGCCGCTTGCTCAGAAATAAGTTTGAAATGGCGGTTCAGATTCCGCTACAGCAACTAGCAGGGTAGCGTTGCGCCGTGACTTTCACTCTAAGCCAGGATCTGTCCTCTATGCGCAAAGACATTGATAGTGCACTAACTGATTTTATCAAATATGAAAACAGGTATCTTTCAAAAATTGGCACAGAGTTAGATCCCGTAGCTCAAGGTATAGAAAAATTTTTACTTGAAGGTGGTAAGCGCCTTAGACCATTGTTTGCATATGTCGGCTTTTTGGCTACGGGTGGGAAAGCAAGTCCAGAAGTAGTTAGAGCTATATCCTCCTTGGAATTAATTCATGTTTGTGCACTTATTCATGATGATGTTATGGATGGTTCTGATACTCGACGTGGTGCGCCCAGTATTCACAAATTATTTGAAGCCATGCATCAGAAGGACTTCTTGCAAGGATCAGCTTCCAGGTTTGGAATTGCAGCAGCCATTCTTATAGGTGACCTAGCCTTGGTATGGTCTGCTCAAATGCTACATAATTCAGGAATTCAAAACCAAGATTTGATAAATGTTTTACCATTTTATGATGAAATGCGAGTTGAACTTATGGCAGGACAATATTTGGATGTATATGAACAATCGCTTGCATCACAAAGTATTGAAAGGTCTATGAAAGTTGCCAGATATAAATCTGGTAAATACACGATTGAAAGACCTTTGCATTTTGGAGGTTCACTTGGAGGTGCTTCCAAAGATCTGCTAGATATATTCACAAAGTATGGTATTCCCTTGGGTGAGGCTTTTCAGTTAAGGGATGATCTGCTTGGAGTATTTGGAGATCCTAAAGTGACCGGCAAACCTTCAGGTGATGATTTACGTGAAGGAAAACGCACAGCCTTAATTGCGGCCACAATGGACAGAGCCACTGACTCCCAACTTAAATTTCTATCAAAGCACTTTGGTGATCCAAATCTCTCTGAAGACCAAGTACGCCAGATTCAAGAGATCATTATTGACACAGGCGCACAATCTCACATTGAATCTATGATCGAACAATTGGCTCAAGGCGCGCAAACTGCTTTAACCTTTGAAGGTGTCTCGCCAGTAGGTAAAGAACTACTAACCCAATTGGTTAATTTAGCGACTAAAAGAAAGATTTGAAATGACAGCAAAAGTTAAGGGACCAACAGACAATGTCGTAATCGTGGGGGCAGGACTTGCTGGATTAAGTGCTGCGCTACGCCTGGCTGGAGCTGGGAGAAAAGTTACTGTAATTGAGCGGGAAAATGTTCCCGGTGGAAGAAATGGTTTATTAAATAAATCGGGATTTTCATTTGACACTGGACCATCTGTTCTCACTATGCCAGATCTTATTTCAGATGCGCTTGCATGTGTTGGGGAGGACATTAAGGATTGGCTTGATTTAGTTCCACTAAAGCCTTTATATCGTGCCTTTTATGATGATGGAACCCAACTCGATGTACATGCCGATACCAATCAAATGCAAGCTGAAATTGCGAAGACTATAGGCTCACAAGAGGCAATAGGATACGGAAAGTACGTAAACTTCGTAACCAAGTTATATAAGTATGAAATGAAAGATTTTATTGATCGAAATATTGACTCTCCACTTAATTTGCTAACACCTAACTTAGCCAGATTAATTGCCTTGGGAGGTTTTAGAAAATTAGCTCCAAAAGTGAACCAATTTTTGAAAGATCCTCGTACCCAAAAAGTTTACTCATTTCAAGCAATGTACGCCGGTGTTAGCCCCCAGCAAGCGTTAGCTATATATGCAGTAATCGCTTACATGGATTCAGTCAATGGAGTCTTTTTCCCAAAAGGCGGAATGCATGCCGTCCCAAGAGCATTAGCTGCTGCTGCCGAAAAGCATGGCGTTACCTTCAAATATAATTCGACTGTAACCTCAATTGAACGGCAAAATGGAAGAGCCACAGCTGTAATAACCCAAACGGGTGAGCGTTATAAGTGTGATGTAGTTGTATTAAATCCAGATCTACCAATTGCATGGCGAAACCTTCTAAATAAAGAACCACTATCAATTAAAAGGTTAAAGTACTCACCTTCATGTGTAACTTTACTTGTTGGATCAAATAAAAGTTATAATCATTTAGCCCATCACAATATACATTTTGGAAAATCTTGGGATGGAGTTTTTAACGAATTAATTAAAAAGAAGACTTTAATGAGTGATCCCAGTATTTTAGTTACAGTCCCTTCCATGGACGATCCAACTTTGGCCCCAGCAGGAAAAACTTCGTATTATGTGCTATTCCCTACTCCAAATCTAACCGCCAAAATTGATTGGGAAAAGATTGGCTCTAAATACCGTGATGAGATGGTAAAAGCTTTAGAAGATAGAGGATATAAAGATTTTGCAAAAGGAATTGAAGTTGAACACCTAACAACCCCATTAGATTGGCAGAAACAAGGAATGGCCCAAGGAGCTCCTTTTGCCAGTGCCCATACTTTTTTACAAACTGGCCCCTTTAGACCATCAAATCTAGCCAAAGGTTATGAAAACATAGTTTTTGCTGGATCAGGTACGCAACCTGGCGTGGGCGTTCCAATGGTTTTGATTTCTGGCCGGTTAGCAGCCGAGCGAATTGTTGGGCCAGTCAAATAAAGTATGGATGAATTAAGCGCTGCTGGTATTACAGATTCCAAGATTAGAAAATCATATATCGAATGTAAAAAACTAAATTCTACTCATGGAAAAACTTATTTCCTAGCCACAAAATTCTTGCCACCCTATAAAAGACCATTTGTTCATGCATTATATGGATTTGCAAGATACGCAGATGAAATAGTTGATGATCTCTCCTCAACTCTGACTGAATCTGAAAAAACACAAATTCTAAAAAACTGGGGAATTTCAGTATTAGAAGATATTAAACGCGGATATAGTGAGGATAAAATTGGAAAAGCTCTAGTTGATACTGTAATTAGATTTGACCTACCGATAGATTATTTTGAGGCATTTCTAAAATCTATGTCTATGGACTTAACTATTACTGAGTATCGCACATATTCAGATCTTTATCAGTATGTATACGGCTCTGCTGCTGTTATCGGACTAGAGATGTTACCTATATTGGGTGTTGTTGATAAGAGTAATTTTGAAGAGGCAAAAACTGCTGCAGAAAAACTTGGAATTGCTTTTCAACTTGCTAATTTCATTAGAGATGTAGGTGAAGATCTAGATCGTGGACGTGTATACCTTCCAATGGAAGAGCTCAGCTCGCATAATGTTTCTAGGGAAATGTTAGAAAAGAAAATATTAACGCCTGAGATTAAGAGTGCACTGAAAGAACAAATCAATAGAGTACGAAGGTTACAAAGTGAATCCGCGTCTGGAATTAAATTACTTAGTCCAAGTAGTAGAGCTTGTATTGAGGCTGCAAGTGAGCTTTACTGTGGAATTGTCGATGAAGTTGAGAAAATTGACTACCAAATTTTCAAATATAGGGCTCAGACTTCAGCATGGCGAAGATTAAAGGTCGCTGCACCTGCATATTTGCGCGCGAAATCTAGTCGTTAATTTATCTTTTTTGTACTCCTTGCTTACCCCAAAATATCCAGAAATTCAGTACCATCAAAACTAGGGAAAATCCAAAAAGTAAGTCCTCTACTGGAGCTGACGCTATTCGAATTCCAAGAATGGCTTCTGGACTATACATGACTATATTTCTTGAAGTTAACCACCAATTTGTAATGAGTTGGAAAGGTAAAATTATTGCGTAGCTCGTCCAAAACACCTTTTTTCTAATTAATCTAACTTTTATAATCAATAAATCAACAATGAGTGCAAAAATGACTGCGACTATTGCAATCTCTGTGTAAACCATTACTCATCCCCTACAATCCAGTGTTTTTTTACAGTCCGAACTGCTTCAATCGTCATCACCGCAGCTATAGGGACAAAAATAAAAAATAGAAATTCTTCTAGAGGAATATCAAACGGTCCATACCAACCAATAATTTGATTTTTATCAAAAAACCAATGACCGTTATTTATTGCGTATGCATCCCAAATTAAGAATAATGTTGAAACTGGCACAATACTTAAAATAAGTCTCTTGGCTCTGCGTAATACTCCAACTTTAAGTACTACTTCCAGCCAAAAAGAGCCCAAAATAGTGAAAAGAATCATGGCAAGATAACCAAATTTCAACACAGGATAACTATAGACAATACTTTTGACTCAACGTTGATATAGGGTAAGTACACGGGAGCTAAGTGTTTTAGCTGAGAGGGCTTGAAATTCAAGCCGACCGATTGACCAGTTCGATAATGCGAATTGGAAAGGATTTTCATATGTCCCTGTTAGAAATTATCGCATTTGTCATCTCTTTAGTCGCTGTAATTTTAGGTGTACTGGGATCGAGAATTACATGGCCTTGGTGGAGTGCCGGAAGCTTGTTATATGCGTATATCTTTCTACAATCTATGTATTTTGCAAGTGCATCACTTCAAATCATTTTTATCTTGGGAGGAATTTGGGGTTGGTTAGGTTGGGGCCCAAAAGGTGCGCAACCAAAAAAGTTGAAAATAAATACCCGAGTAATGCTGATAGTAGCAATAATATTTTTTTCATTTGCCCTTTGGCCCATACTTGTCCAAGTAGGTGCAACCTCTACGGTAATCGAATCTTTTGGATTTGTCGGAAGTGTTACGGCGCAACTGCTTATGATTTGGCAAAAATTTGAGGCTTGGCCCATTTGGTTGATTGTCAATATTGCATATACCTACCAGTATTTTACTGGTGAACTATATTTAACAAGTTTTCTATATGTGATTTTTAGTTTTGTGGCGATCTGGGGTTGGCTGAGGTGGAATCGGGAAACAATCAAGTATGAATTATCTTAATCTGATTGATGAATTAAAAAATTCAAAAGCAAATCCAACCATAATTTCTATAGATGGTGCCGCTGGATCTGGTAAGACAACTCTTGCTCAAAGAATTGGTGATGACCTCACTGGAATGCATATAATCCACATGGATGATCTTTATGATGGTTGGATTGATCCACTCTCAGATGAATTGACTAGTCGTATAAGGAGTCAAATTCTTTTTCCCATTCTAAAACAAGGGCGAGCAATATATAAAAAGTATGACTGGGCTCTAAGAAAGTTTGACCAAGAGGTTGAAGTTTTTGGAATTAAATATTTGATTCTTGAGGGTGTAGGTTCAGGTCAACTGGCATTTAGAGAATTTGTAAATGTGGCAATATGGATAGAGTTTGACCCTTTAGCTGGATTAGAACGAGTTATAAACCGAGATGGAGAAGCTATAAGAAAAGATATGAATAAATTCCTTATCGATCAAGAAAAGCACTTTAGTATCGAAGGAACTCGTAATTTCGCTCACTACACCCTGAATGGCGCGCCTTAAAGTATAAATATATAAATTTTCTCTAAACTTCTATTGTGCATGATTTAACCGGAGAACTAATCGATAATCGATACTTGCTCCAGCGTCAACTGGCTTTCGGAGGAATGGCAACCATCTATGCCGCCTTAGATACCCGACTTGATCGGGCTGTTGCGGTCAAAATTATGCATCCTCATCTAGCTAGCGATGAGGCATTTGTTTCTAGATTTATTAAGGAAGCAAAAGCAACCGCCGCACTCTCTCATCCGAACATTGTCGCAATACAAGATCAAGGGTGGAATGAGGGAGGAGCTCCAGCTGTATTTATAGTTATGGAGTTGGTTGAAGGAAACACATTGCGAGATTTCCTAAATGAGAACGCACCTTTATCTATCGAGCAGACTATTCAGTTAATTATTCCGGTTTTAAGTGCACTAAGTGCCGCACATAAAATTGGAATTATCCACAGAGATATTAAACCTGAAAATATCCTTATATCTAAAGATGGCAGAATCAAAGTAGCTGATTTTGGATTAGCTAGAAATAATGCAGTTGGTCAAACCATGACAGCGGAATCAAGTGTCGTACTGGGTAGCGTCTCTTATCTTTCTCCCGAACAAGTGCAACGCGGCATTGCTGATGCCAGAAGCGACATTTATGCAATAGGGATCGTACTTTTCGAAATGTTAACAGGGGCTAAACCTTATGACGGAGATACTCCAATACAAATTGCCTATAAACACGTAAATGAAAGAATTCCAAAGGTCAATTCAGTAAAGCAAGGTATCCCAGAAAATTTGACAGAAATAATATTTTCTAGCACATCGCCAAATCCTGATGAGAGACCAAGAGACGCTCAAGAATTACTTAATAGTATTCGCACTTTTCAGGAGCAGATCGATCCTAATCGTCGTCAATTAAGTTTAGAGTTAGACTTACCACCAGTCCGGATTAATGTGAAAAAACGAAAGAGAGTCTCTGTAACCTCAGCCTTAAGCGGACTTAAAGATAAAACATCACAAATTATTTCAAGTAATTCAATTAACTTAACTAAGCCCGAGGAATCTGTTGGAACAAAGAAAAGAAAAGTATCCAAAAGGGTTAAAAGGAATAGAATTGTTGCATTACTACTTGTTATTGCTTTAATTTTTGGCGTAACAAATTATTTAAACTCTGGGAAAATTACAGTACCTTCACTAGTTGGCCTCAGTAAATCTGAGGCTAATAAAATGCTGGCTGGACTTGGTTTAAAATCTGAGATCCTGAGTGAAATTTTTAGTGAGGACATTCCAAAAGGCAAAATCATTTCATCAGAGCCAGCTGGAGGGGGGAAGATTACTCCGACTGGCACGGTAGGCTTAAATATTTCAAAAGGTCAGGAAAGAATTCTTATCACTGACTTAACCG
>CAYFKM010000030.1:0-10434 GCA_964344025.1 uncultured Candidatus Nanopelagicus sp.
CACCGATTCCTATGAAATGCACTTTTGGATCCATTAATTTATCGAGCGAAATTTCATTACTTAAAATCATTGTGCTTTATCCAATTTATTTATTATTGATTTACCAATTACCTCACTTGCTGAGAATTCTTGCTTAATAGAGGGTTTATATGATTTAGCCTTTCGCCATATTTCATCCCAATTACTAATTAACCAATCGGCGTTGAACTTACTGTCCTCAATTACCTCAGCGGCTCCAGCAGCTTGTAGGTCAAGCGCATTGGCAGATTGCTCACCATTTCCTATTGGTAATGGGATTAAGATGGCAAACTTTCCAACTGCGGCTAATTCAGCACAAGTTAGAGCACCACTTCTTGCAATAACTAAATCAGATGCTTGATAGGCAGCTGCCATATCATCTATGTAGGAAAGTGGTAAATAATTTTCAGTACTAGTTGGTAATGGATTATTTTTACCTACTGAATGCACCACCTGCACACCTTTTTCGGTAAATACTGAAAGTGACTGCAATATTGCTTCATTTATATGCCTAGAACCTTGTGATCCACCAAATACCAAAACTGTTGGTTTATCAAAGGAGAGTTTCCATTTTTCAATTTGTCGATTTCTATCATCAATAGTCTGCGTGCTAGATTTTTTTCCGCTCGATATTATTTCTGACCTAATTGGCATTCCCGTTAATTTCGCATCTTTCCAGCGGCCAAATTTATTTGTAGCTCGATTAAAGGCAATAAATATCTCTACTGCAAATGGAGCACCTAATCTATTTGCCCAACCAGGGATTGCATTCGCTTCATGAATAAATAATGGTTTGCGCAGAATGGCTGATGCCAAATAGACGGGAGGACAGGCATAACCTCCAAAGCCAATAACTAAATCGGCATCTTTACATAGTTTAATCGCCTTCCAAGTAGCAACAATAATCTGAATCGGCCAAATTAAAGTTGCTGGAGTTATTTGCCGCGGCATTAAAACTTTAGGAATTTGATGGATTGGAAATCCAGCTTTTGGTACAAGTTGATTTTCTAAGCCATTTTTTGTACCTACAAATACTAAATCCCAATCAGGTCTATTTTCTCGAAGCCAGTTAGCCACTGCAAGTGCGGGTTCAACATGGCCTGCGGTACCGCCCCCAGCAAAGATAACTTTTTTCATTGAGTTAATTTTCGCACTTTATAGGCTTTAATGCCTGCTGCAATTTCAGGGGTTCGTCTTGCAACTCCCAATACATAACCGATGGCAATTAAATTTGCTAGCAATGAGGAACCGCCGTAGGAAACAAAGGGAAGCGTCACTCCAATTACCGGAATAAGGGATGTAGCAGAGCCAATATTGACCGTCACCTGTGCGATAAACCAACAAGCTATTGCAGCACAGACATACCTAGAAAAATCATCTTTCGTTTTTAATGCAACTCGAATAATGGCATATATAAGGAAAGCATAAAGAGCAAGCACAAATAGTGAACCAAGTAATCCAAGTTCCTCACCGATAACTGAAAAAATAAAATCGGTATGAGCCTCAGCCAAGTTTGCCCACTTTTGCTTACTTGCGCCTAATCCACTTCCCCAAAGTCCACCACTTGCCATTCCCATAATGCTGTGCGCTGGTTGCCAGCCAGAGAATTTGTAATACCTCTCGTCGAATGGATCCAGCAGCGCTGCAAACCTATCCATTCGATAAGTACTACTGAAAATAAGAGCACTACTAAGCACAATTATAGGCAAAGCAGTTGCAGCGAAATATTTAATAGGAGTACCTGCGATAAATAAAATTCCGGCAAATATCAAAAATACTAAAAGGGCAGTTCCTAAGTCTTTTTGTATAATAATTATAAGTTCTATCACGATGAAGCCAGGAAGTAGAAAAAAGGAGCTTCGCCAAGGATCTTTGAAAAAATCTAAATTCTTTAGGTGATATGCACTCCATAGGATTAAACCAAACTTTGCAAACTCAGATGGCTGTAAAGTAAATCCGGCAAATTCAATCCAATTTCTGTTTCCCTTAATATCTTTACCTAGAACTGGTACAAAAGGTAACAGCAAAGTGATTACTGAAACTGTTAATGAAACTCTTCCAATTCGTAACCAAATTCCACCTCGGACTTTAAATGCCCAATACGCTGCAGTAGTACCCAATATTAGAAAGAAAAATTGTCTTATAAATATCGAGTAAGTGTTTCCATTATCTTGCAATGATGTAACTGTTGATGCTGAAAGCACCATTGTTAATCCTAAAGCGGACAAAAGAACCGTGCTCCAAATTATTAAGTAGAATGGCAGTTCAGGTCTTGAAAAAATTTTTGAAGACTTCTTAATTTGAATTTGATCACTCATCTACGCTAACTCCTTAACTGCAGACTGAAAAAGCTCCCCACGCTCGGTATACGAGGTGAATTGATCCATGGAAGCGCACGCCGGGGCAAGTAAAACAGTATCCCCGGGTTGAGCTAGTTCTTTAGCTTGCCTTACTACATCAAACATTAACTGCTTCGCGCTATCTAACTTGTCTATGCGATTTAGATATATATTTTTAGATACGCTCTGCAATGATTGTGCGATTAATTCTCTATCTTCGCCAATCAAGATTACTGCCTTAATTCGATCAATGCATCGTTTAGCTAATTCATCCATGCTTGCACCTTTAGCTAAGCCACCGGCGATCCAGATAACATTAAAGTTTGACAAAATTGAGGCAATTGCTGCGTGGGGATTAGTAGCTTTGGAATCATCGATCCATCTAATTTGATCTTTTTCCAAAACTAATTCCATGCGATGGTGATCTGGTTTAAATTTCTTTAAACCATCTCGTATATATTCATAACTGATACCGATTGAAAGTGCTAGTGCAGAGGCGGCAAGTGCATTAGATACGTTATGAGGGACTGAAGGAAAAATATCTGATAATTCTGCAATCTCATGTGCACTTGAAACTGATTGCGAAAATGCTCGATCAATTAGAAGGTTTTCAACTATTCCTAATTCACCGGGAGCTGGCGTACCTAGTGAGTACCAAATTACGGCAGAGTTGGTTAATCGAATTGAGAGCTCAGGATCAGTCTTATTTGCGATAACTAATTTACTATGATCAGCTAGCTTTAACTTTGCACCTACATAATTCTCAAAACTTCCATGCCAATCAATATGATCTTCAGATATATTCAATAATGCAATAGCCTCATATTTGGCAAAATTACTCCATTGAATTTGAAAAGAAGAAAGTTCTAATGCCAAATAATCAAGAGGTTTTTCTTGGCATACTGAATCAATTACAGTTTGACCAACATTTCCACAAGCTTTACCGTTTATATTTGCGGATTCAAAAATAGATTCGACCATTTTTATCGTTGTAGTTTTACCATTAGTTCCAGTTAATGCTATCCATTTTTGGTTTGGTGCAATTTCTTGCTTAACTTTCCATGCGAAATCAATTTCGCTCATAATTTCTGCGCCACTTTCACGCAATGCATTTAATACTTTATGGTCTTGACGCCATCCCGGCGAAACAATCGCTAATTCAATATTAGTTGGGATCTGACTTACAACATCTCGATGGTTGCTTAAATTCTCGTCAAACAAAATAGAAACTGCGCCATATTTCAAAAGTGCTTTATGAACTGATCTACCAGTAACTCCAGCGCCAATAACCAAACAATTTTTACCCTCTAATTGTTTTATAAAATTCATTAGGAGGTAATCCATTGGGCGTAAAATAAGCCTAAACCGGCAGCCACACCTAGACTGGCAATAATCCAAAAGCGGATAACAATTGTTACTTCTCCCCATCCCATCAATTCAAAATGATGTTGAAGTGGAGCCATCTTAAATATCCGCTTGCCGCCAGTGATTTTAAAATATAGAACTTGAAGAATTACTGATAAAGTGATTAAAACAAATATTAACCCTAGTATTACTAGAAGCAGCTGAGTCCTTAGAGTGATTGCAATTCCAGCAAGTGCTCCACCCAGAGCTAGTGATCCAACATCGCCCATAAATATTTTGGCTGGTGATGCATTCCACCAAAGAAATCCACCGCAAGCTCCAGCTAAACTAGCAGCTAATACAGCCAGATCTAGCGGATCTCTCACCGCATAACATTTAGCTCCCGGTGAAATTGCACAACTTTGCCCGAACTCCCAAACTCCTATCAGAATGAATGAGGTAAATACCATTACAGCCGCACCGGTTGCGAGGCCATCTAGGCCATCAGTCAAATTAACACCATTGCTAGTTCCCAGAACCATAATAATTACCCAAATAATCACTACGAATATAGATAATTTAATTGAAGTATCTCTAAAAGTTGATAGATAACTTGATACTGGAGTCAAGCCAGACTGGTCTGGGAATTGTAAACCTGCATATCCAAATGATCCTGCAACAATCGCCTGACCAAAAAGTTTTTGTTTGGCATTCAATCCCAGTGAACGTTGCTTAGCGACTTTTAACCAGTCATCAATAAATCCAACTAGACCTAATCCAATAATCAATGCAATCACTAATAGGGCTGAAGTAGTTGTGGATATTCCAGTAATTAGGTGGCTTGAAAAATAACCAACAATTGTTGCAGCAATTAAAACTAATCCGCCCATAGTTGGCGTTCCCCGTTTTACATGATGGGAGGTTGGACCATCATCTCGAATAATTTGACCATAACCTTTTTTTGCTAAGAACCTAATTAGAGCTGGCGTTGCAAAAAAGGCAAATAATGCCGATATTCCGCCAGAAAGTAATATCCCTCTCATTTCTGTGCTCCAATCCACTTGCCCTTGATTGCTTGAGCTAAATCTTCAAATCTTTCAGATCTTGATGCTTTTAATAAAATTACATCTCCAACCGAAAAACTATCCACCAACTCTAAAACAGCCTCTACATTTTTGCACTGGTGTAAAACCAAGTTTCTGTATTTAGTTTCTTTAGAATTTACTTGATATAAATCGGTGCCTACACCGATCAAATGGTCTACTCCGATATTTTCACAATACTCGACGATACTAAGGTGTGAAGAAATCTCAATTTCCCCCAACTCCTGCATCTTTCCCAGTATGGCCCATGAAGATCCACCACTTTCTTGAGTTAGCAGTATCAAAGTTTTTATAGCGGCTTTCATACTCTCAGGATTGGCATTGTAAAAATCATTAATTATCTGCAGCCCATTAATCTCTTCAACCTGCATCCGCCATTTGCTACCTAATTTAGCCATGGTCAAACCAGTTGCAATGCTTTCATTACTAATTTCAAGAGCGTAAGCGGCAGCAGCAGCCGCGAGAGCATTTGGAATTTGTTGCTCGCCAATTACTTGTAGTTCCACTGAATTGCGACCTGAGGGTGTGACTAAATCAAAGTGTGCATATCCCCCATGCATTTCAATATCGGCTGCCCTCACCTCTTGATTATCCCCGAAAATAATTCGCTTTATTTTTAAGTCATTAGCCATATTTGGTGTCCACTGATCATAACTACCTAAAACTGCGGTCGCATTTTCATTTAAGCCAGAAATTAATTCACCTTTTGTTTTTGCTATCTTTTCAACAGAACCAATCTCTCCAATATGGGCGGTTCCAACGACCAGTACCACACCCACATCAGGGTTTGATACTTGTGTTAACTTTAAAATATCTCCCTGATGTCTGGCACCCATCTCAATAATGCAATATTTAGTATTTTCATCGCAATTTAGAATTGTTAATGGGACTCCAATTTCAGTATTCAAATTTCCTTCAGTGGCCACAGTTTGACCTGCAGATTTTAGAATAGAGTGCAATAATTCTTTTGTCGTTGTCTTACCTTGAGAACCAGTTATTCCTACAACCTTCAGCCCAGTAATCTGATTTCTGACGTATCTTGCTAAAGCAAGTAAGGCCTCGCCAGTGTCTTTAACCAAAACTGTTGGTTCATTTAGCTCTTTAGATACTATTGCAAAATCTGAACCACTTTTAATTGATTCTGCTACGTAATCATGACCATCGACATTCTTTCCCTTGAATGCAATAAAAAATGTTCCCTTTTTAGCAAGTTTAGAGTTAATAACTGGTAATTGGTCAATGACAAAGTCTTCAGCAAGATTTCGTAATTCACCATTAACAATTCTCGCAAACTCTCCTGCAGGAATCTTTATCAATTCATTTCACCTGCTTAATTGCATTTGATATTTCAATCCGGTCATCAAAAGGTAGAATCACACCATTAATCTCTTGCCCAACTTCATGACCTTTCCCAAGTAGTACTACGCAATCACTAGGCAGAGCTTGATTGCATGCAAATTCTATTGCCTGCTTTCTATCTTCGATAATAAATCCTTTGTTTGATAACTCAAGACCAGATGTCATTTCATTTAAAATTTGAGATGGCGGTTCACTTCTAGGATTGTCACTAGTAAATATTGAAATATCACTTCCTTCAAGTAGAGCTTTTCCCATCATTGGACGTTTAGTTCTATCCCGATCTCCCCCGCAACCTAAGATTGCAATAACTCTGCCATTGGTGAATGTCCGAACCGTGTTTAACACTCGAGTAACGGCATCTGGAGTGTGAGCATAATCAACAATCGCTTTAAATTTTTGACCACTATCGATATTTTCTAATCTACCTGAGACTGCCGTTAGTTTTTCAATTGAATTAGAAATCTGATTATCAGTTAATCCAGTTAAACTTGACGCGACAACTGCTAGAAGTAGGTTATCTAAATTAAAATCTCCTAATATTCGAAAATGGCCTGAAATTTTGTTACCAAACTTACTAGTAATCTTTATCAAGTATCCATCTGAAATCTGGGCAATATCTTCGTAGTACCAATCCGCAGTAATGTCGAACCTAGATATTGCCTGGGCTGGAATATCAATTTGTTTAAGTAAACGAGATCCATACTCATCATCCAAATTAATAATTGCAAGATCTGCATAATCCTTCGAGAATAATTTGGCTTTAGTACTAAAATAATTCTCCATAGTTATGTGATAATCCAAATGGTCTTGTGATAAATTTGTAAAACCAACTAATTTATATTGGCACCCATTAATTCTAAATTGATCTATTGCATGACTACTTACTTCCATCACGAGATTCTTTATTCCTTTTAACTGAATCTGTAAAGCAATATTTTGCAACTCATCAGCCTCCGGAGTTGTTCTCTCTCCTTTGGCAAAAGTTCTACCGATACTAACTCCTAGAGTTCCGATCATTGCCGAGTCAATTTTATTTATATCCCAAATCTGCTTAATAAAACTAGTTGATGTGGTTTTACCATTGGTTCCAGTAATTCCAACTGAAGTTAGTCGCTTAAATGGGTAATCAAAGAGCCAAGCAGCTATCTTCCCGACTAGTTCCCTTGGATTAGGGCAGTCAAAACTTGGAATAGATGAATCAACCTTTCTATCGCTTAATACAGCTACCGCTCCATTTCGAATTGCACTCTCTAGATGATTTAAGCCATGTGTCCTTGAACCAGCAAGCGCAATAAAAAGAAAACCCTTTTCAATTTTATTTGAATCAATTGATAAACCAGTCACTGCAATATCTTTGCTAAAAATTTTTGAGTTATACTCGGATAAGAATTTTGGAGTTATTTTACTTGTCATATCTTTAATCCTAAGCACCACTCTTTTGTGAAACTTGTTTTTCGTTTGCGGAAATATTTTTTAATGCTGCCTCTGTCAGCGAGAAATGTGTTTCGGATGCTGATGTAGGCGTAATACGTTCATTCTGCAATACGAAACTCATTACTTTTTTAAATACTGGTCCAGCAAGAACGCCACCCCAATGCATACCTTTTGGATCTTGAATAGTAACGCTGACTACATATTTTGGTTGATCGGCGGGTGCAAAACCAATAAACGAAGCGGTATAGCCACTGTAGCATTTACAACTAGAGTTAAATCTTTGAGCAGTTCCAGTTTTACCAGCAACTCGATATCCCTTTATTGCAGCTGATGGCGCAGTTCCACTTGGGGAAACCACACTCTCCATCATTTTTCGTAAGTTTTTTGCAGTTTCTTCACTGAGCACCTTAATTGACTCAGAGCTTTCAGCTGCAGAGAACTTTCCACTTTCATCAACTAATCCAGCCAGAATAGTTGGCTTAACCCGTATTCCATTGTTCGCAATTGTGGCAAAAACTGATGTGGCCTGCATTGCAGTTACTGAATAACCTTGACCAAATGCGATCGTAGGAAGCGATGTGCCTGACCAGTCTTTTACCGGATGTAAAATTCCAACTGATTCACCAGGAAGTTTTGAATTTGTATTTTCACCTATTCCAAATTTCTTTAGGTAATTATATAAGTTGTCTTTGCCTAAAGATTGGCCTAATTTAATTGACCCAGTATTACTTGAAACGGCAAGTAGACCAGTAGTAGTTAATCTTTGTGGAGGATGTTTTTCATGATCACTAAAAGTTTCACCCGCAACCTTCATAGAGTAAGGAATAGTAAAGACAGTGTTTGGAGTGACAAGTTTTTCTTCTAGTGCTGCTGCCACCGTAATAACTTTTCCAGTTGAGCCTGGTTCATACACCTCTTGGACTGCTGGATTGCGAAGCTTATTTTGCGTTATGGTTTTTGAGTCATTTGGGTTGAAGGTTGGCGCGCTAGCTTGAGCCAATATATGCCCAGTTTTTGGATCCATAACAATCACAGTTCCAGATTCAGCACGTGCGGCTGATACAGCCTGACTAATTGCATTTTGCGCAACCCATTGGACATCACGATCAATTGTTAGACGAATACTTGTGCCAGCTTTAGCCTCTACGCTGATTTGTTCTGATCCAGGAATAATGTTTCCTCGTCCATTTGAATAAATATACTTACCGTCAACACCCGCCAAAATAGAATCTAAACTGCTTTCAATCCCAGATGCTCCGATTCCTTGGTCATTTATGATACCTATCAATGATGAACTTAGCGCTCCTGTTGGGTAATCCCGAATATAACTTCGTTCTGGAACAAAACCGCCAATTCTCTTACTAATTCCGGCCTCGGACTTTAAAATTTTTATGTTGTAATTTGTAATCGCAGTATTTACTTCTCGCCACTTTGCTGGGGTTACATCTTTTGCAATTAATACATATCGCCTTTGCCCACTTAAATTTGGAATTAATTCTGATTCAGATATATCTAAAATTGGTGCCACTACCTTTGCAGCATTTACTGGATCGTTAACCACAGTCTGATCTACTGCAATATTAATAGCAGAAATACTTCTGGCAAGCTCAACTCCATTCTTATCATAAATTGCTCCTCGAGGTGCCAATAGGGTCGCACTCTTGCTTAATTCATAAGTTGCCTTTTTTACATACCCATTTGCTCTAATGGCTTGAATTTCAATTAATCGTAATCCAAAAAGCATGAATAGCACTGTGGCAATGGCGATAATGTTTCTAATTCGACTTTGCACTATTTGCTGTTGTTGATTCATTTGACTTCACCAGATAAATCAAGAAAATTAGGTGAAGATATTGGAATCATTCCTAAATTACTCGCACTTTCAGCCAATTTGTCGGGAGAGGATTTCTCAGCGACTTTTCTAAGTATTGCTTCTCGCTCGTCTTTAAGTATTTGGGCTTGAACCTTTAATTCACTTAGTTTGAAGGCATCTTGAGCAAGCGCAGTATTAATCGCCAGTAAAATTATTAAACCAACTGCAAATATCGCTGTCAACAAAATACCAAAAGTTCGATCTGCAACCACTTCACCAGAGTTAATATCTGGCACTAATTTTAAAACAGCTTTATTTGTCTTCTCTTTTACAATTTTACGAGAGATCTCTAACGCAGGTGCAAACTCAAATATCGCCATTAGGCTGCCACCCGTTCAATTGCTCGAAGCCGCATGGATTGTGATCTCGGGTTACTTGCTTGCTCTATTTCATCTACAGCCTCGCTACTATTTATCAATAATCGATAATGTGCCGCTGAATCTGGTAGATCAATTGGTAGGCCAAGTGGAGTTTTAGATTGAACTGCTTGTTTAAAAATGTTTTTAACTATCCGATCCTCAAGTGATTGGTAGGACATAACCACCAGGCGTCCGCCAACCTTTAGGGCCGCAAGGGCTACTGGAATGGCCCGCTCTAAGATCGCAAGCTCCTGATTAACCTCAATTCGCAAAGCTTGAAAGGTGCGCTTTGCTGGATTACCTCCGGTACGACGAGCTGGTGCTGGAATTGAATTTTTTACGATCTCAACTAAATCTGTAGTTGTATTCAACTCTCCACGGTGACGAGCCTTAATGATATTTTCAGCAATCTTGCTAGCAAATTTCTCTTCGCCATAATTATTTATTATCTTGGTAAGTTGACTATGTGAGTAAGTATCTAAAACTATCTTTGCAGTTAGGGTTGAATTTTGATCCATACGCATATCCAGCGGAGCATCTTTAGAGTAAGAAAAACCACGCTCTACTAAATCTAATTGCATAGAGGAAACACCTAGGTCAAATAG
>CAYFKM010000031.1:0-9961 GCA_964344025.1 uncultured Candidatus Nanopelagicus sp.
TACCAACTTCCGGAAATCCTGGATAACCCTTAGGCCCTGAATTTTGTAAAACTAATACTGTGTCGGCAGTAACTTGAAGATTTGGATCATCTGCCACCTTTAAATACTCTTCAATTTCCTTAAAGACTAAAGCTTTACCTTTATGGGTTAACAATCTTGGTGAAGCGGCAGAAACCTTAATAATTGCACCATCTGGAGCGAGAGATCCTCTAAGTACTGCAATACCTGCACCGGCTGCTTGAAATGGCTTATTTGCTGGCGTAATTACCTCTTTGTTCCAATTTTCAGCACCTTCGATATTTTCTTTAACAGTTTTACCGGTGACAGTTATGTGGTCAGTATGAATTAAATTAGATATCTCTTTCATAACTGTTGGGACACCGCCAGCATCAAAGAACTCTTCCATCAAAAATTGACCGCTTGGCATCATATTTGCAATTACAGGAACCTCTTTACCTAACTTATCAAAATCATCAAGTGAAAGTGGAACTCCTATGCGCCCAGCAATAGCAAGTAGATGTACAACTGCATTTGTTGAACCACCAATTGCCGCAAGAATCTTAATTGCATTTTCAAATGCTTTACGATTTAGGACCTTTGAAAGTCTTAAATCCTCTTCTACCATCTTCACAATTCTTCGGCCAGATAAATGAGCTAAAGTAAATTTACGCGAATCAACTGCTGGAATCGCCGCAGCCCCTGGAAGTTGCACGCCAAGTGCCTCAGTAACACATGCCATTGTTGAAGCTGTTCCCATAGTCATACAAGAACCCTGACTTCGTGCTGAACATGACTCCATTGCCATGAACTCTTCAAAACTTATCTTGCCACTTCTTACCTGCTCGCTATATTTCCAAACTAAGGTTCCAGATCCAACTGCTTGGCCTTGGTAACGACCGTTTAGCATTGGCCCACCTGTGATCATAAGTGTTGGTAAATCAACACTTGCAGCTCCCATTAATAATCCAGGTGGAGTTTTATCGCAATTACCCAAAAGGACAACACCATCTAACGGGTGTGAACGGATTAACTCTTCAACCTCCATAGCCAACATATTTCGATACAAACTTGTTGTTGGTCGTTGTAGCGACTCACTTAGTGACATAGCTGGAAACTCAAGTGGAAAACCACCAGCTTCCCAAACACCGCGCTTAACTGCTTCGGCAACATCATTTAATGAGCCATTACAAGGGTTGAGCTCAGACCAAGTATTTGCAATTCCGATTACTGGACGACCATCAAATACATCGGGAGCATAACCTTGATTACGAAGACGCTCTCGGTGGATGTATCCACCTTTATCTTTCAATCCAAACCAATACTGGCTGCGGCGATCAAACTTTTCTTCGCTCACGCTAGGCCACTATCCAATCTTTGGACTCTCAAATACTGAGAATTATCCTGTGTTAAGGTTTTCGTATTCTAGTTCAAATAGAGCAAAAATTCATCTCTGCTAGATAAGAAGGTAAATATGAGAATTGCCCGCCTAGGAGCTTTAGGTCAAGAAAAACCGGCAGTAATTGTTTCGGATTCCGAAGCTATATTTGTCGATGACTTAATAATTGATTTTAATCGTGCTGAATTAGAAAAAGGTGCGATGGCCAAGATAGAAAAAATTGATTTAGGTAGTAGACCAAAAGTGAAAATTGAAAATTTTAGAATTGGTTCGCCAGTAGCTAGGCCAACAAAAGTTATTTGTGTTGGTTTAAATTATGCAAAGCATGCCGTCGAGTCTGGTATGACACCTCCAGCTGAACCTGTGATATTTATGAAAGCCCCAGATACAGTTATCGGACCAAATGATGATGTGGTGATTCCACCTGACTCAAAGAAATCCGATTACGAAGTTGAGTTGTGTGTTGTTATTGGCAAAAATGCACTTTACTTAAAATCACCGGATGAGGCTTCTAAACATATTTTAGGTTACACAATTTCTCAAGATATCTCAGAGCGCCACTGGCAAGTAGAAAGAAGTGGACAATGGGTTAAAGGAAAATCATTTCCAACCTTTAATCCGATGGGTCCATGGATCGTCACGGCAGATGAATTTACTAAGAATGGATTGGATCCAAATAATCTCTCTTTAAGTTGCACAATTAATGGTGAAGTTCGCCAAAACTCTAGGACTAATGATTTAATTTTTGGAATAAATCATTGTGTTTGGTACATCTCACAATTTATGGAATTGAAAGCTGGCGATGTGATTAATACCGGTACGCCCGAAGGTGTAGGTATGGGATTTAAGCCTGAAAAATATCTAGTTGGCGGTGAAAATATTGTGACGAGTATCGAAGGAATTGGAACCATTAAAAATAAGGTAATTAGCTACAAGTAATTATTGAATTGCCTGATCAGTCCTTACCGAATTAACTACCCGCTCAATCTTAAAGGGATTTGAGTTTTGTAGTTCAGGAGGCAATTGGTGATCGGGAAAATTCTGATAAACCACAGGTCTAACAAATCTATATATTGCATCTAGTCCAACTGAGGTGGTGTGAGTTGATGAGGCTGGCCATTGACCTCCGTGATTTTGTGCTGCAGTTACTGAAACTGCAGTTGGAAATCCATTCCAGATAACCCTACCTGCAATTTGTGAAAGTTGATTTATTAGCTCTGAAAGATCCTCGTTTTTACCAGCATGAATAGTTGCAGTTAATTGTCCTGCCAGTTCTTTTGCCACAGTTAAGTATTGATCAAATGGAGCTCTAATAATTACTGAGGTTGGACCAAAATGTTCTTCAAGTAGATCGTTATGCTGGCTTACCTCTGACCAGTTGGCAATAAAAATATTTGGTGTTACGCCATAGCCATCTGAGTTTGAAATACCAGAAATAACCTCTAAGCCTTTTGAAATTGAAAGTTTTTTTATTGCCTGACTAAATCTATCGGCAATTCCTTTATTCAATAAAGGCGCTACTTTTTGCTGAGAAATATAAGTTTTAACCTGTTCAATAAATTTATCACCTAAAGAATCATTTGGAATAATGATTATGCCTGGCTTAGTACAAAACTGTCCTGAACCAAGCAATGCTGAATCCATCGCCGCCTTTGCTAGTTCATCTATCTTTTCACCTAATGCTGTAGGTGTAATAAATACAGGATTTAGTGATCCCATTTCGGCATAGACTGGAATCGGTATTTCTCTTTCATGCGCCAATCTAATTAGTAATTTGCCGACCACTGCAGATCCGGTAAAACCAATAGCAGTTATTTCAGGAGCTTTTGCTAGCCAATGGGTGATTTCGGGATTTACACCCTGCACAATTGAAAATAAATCTTTTGGTAGTCCATGTGATTCCAACGCTTTAGTTACAGCCTCATAAACCAATTGCGAGGTATTTGGGTGAGATGGATGTGCTTTAACAACAACTGGGCAACCCGCAGCTAAAGCTGCTGCCGTATCGCCACCGGCAACTGAAAAGGCTAATGGAAAATTTGATGCGGCAAATACCGCTACAACTCCAAGTGGTTGTTGTGATTTTCTAAGATCGGGCCTTGCCACTGGTAAAAAATTAGGATCTGCTAAATCAATTATCGGAAGTAAATGTCCACCAGTTTTAACTAAAGTTGCAAATGCCCTAAGTTGCACAACAGTGCGCATAACTTCACCGACTAGCCGTGGAAGAGGAAGAGCAGTCTCTAAATTTGCAATTTTAGCTAAATTATCTTTTTCTGTTTCAATGGCATCAGCTATCGAATTCAATACTGAAGCACGCTCACTTGGATTAGTTTTTGATAATTTATCTTTAACTTTTTGTGCCGCGGTTATTGCCTTCAAAACCTGAGATTGATCCCACTCAGTGATATCGGCTCCAACAGATTCACCGTTAGCAGGGTTTATAGCGGTAAAGGTATTATTCACTTTCTAACTATAACTGTAACCTTTACAAATCAAATATTTACAGAGTTAATTTTCAATATCTGGGAGCATTTCTAGTCCGCTCCACCTTTGGCTGCCTTAAATTCCGCTTCCTCCAACAGATGTTATGCCAGTGACGCCTTCCATCTTGATCATGCTCAAGCCAGGCAACAGTATGTGGAGTTGCCAACGGAATTAATTGATCACAACCTGGACATCGATAAGGCTTACTTGAAGATGAGCCACTAATTTTCCGCACAACATAAATCCCATCATTATGCTCCTCTACCGAATCATTTGAAGTTGTGATCTCTCGCTCATCAAGATTTTCTGAGTGCCTAGATTTGCCCTTTGGCTTATTTTTACGCGGACTCACAGCCTTATTCTCCCAATTAAATTGGGTAATTATTACCAATTAGGCAAAGATGTCGCTATGGGCAGCGCTTTGGCAATTGAGGTCTACGGCCTAGTTAAGAAGTACGGGGACAAAACAGCAGTTGCTGGAATAGATCTACTAGTAAATCAAGGTGAAATATTTGCACTATTAGGGCCAAATGGTGCAGGAAAAACTACAACAGTTGAAATTTTAGAAGGCTATAGAAATGCAAATGCAGGAGAAATTAAGGTCCTAGGGTTTAATCCTGCGACTAAAGCAAGTGCAGCACAAAGCTGGCGAAATCGAATTGGAATTGTTTTACAATCTGCAACTGATGCTGCAGATCTATCCGTAGTTGAAACAATTTCACACTTTGCAAATTACTATGAGAATCCTAAAGATGTTGACCAAGTAATTAGTTCTGTTGGATTAACTGAGAAGATAAAATCCAGAGTTCATCAATTATCAGGTGGGCAACGTCGAAGATTAGATGTTGCATTAGGAATAATTGGATCGCCCGAATTGCTTTTTCTAGATGAACCAACAACTGGATTTGACCCTGAGGCTAGGCGATCTTTTTGGGATTTAATCAGAACTCTAAAGCAAGAGGGAACTACTATTTTATTAACGACTCATTATTTGGATGAGGCACAAGAATTGGCTGATCGTGTAGGGGTAATTAATAAAGGTCAGTTAATCGAGGTAGCTACACCTTCAACTTTAGGTGGAAGAAATAATGCGCCGGCAAAGGTCATGTGGGTAGAAAATGGTGTTAGTAAAGAGATTTTGACTAGCAATCCCACTGAAGAGGTAATTAGGTTAAACCAACATTTCAATGGCCAAATTCCTGAGTTACAGGTATTAAGACCTAACTTAGAGGAGATATATCTAAGAATGATTGGTGAATTGAGATGAAATCTCTTAAAGTGATAATCAGGATAGGTCTGTTACGTGGTGGCTTGGAATTAAAACAATTCTTAAGACAAAGAGAATCAGTAGTCTTTACATTATTGTTTCCAGTTATTTTGCTTTTCATTTTTGGATCTGTTTTTAAGGACACGATTGCACCTGGGGTGACTTTTAGCCAATACTTTGTTGCCGGCATGATTGCCTCTGGCTTAGTAAATACTGGATTTCAACAACTTGCAATCACTATTCCTATGGAAAGAGATTCGGGTGCCTTGAAGAGACTTCGAGGAACTCCAATGTCGGTCTCTTCTTACTTTATTGGTAAAGCATTACTGGTAACAATACTTATGATTTTACAAACAATACTTCTGCTCTTTTTTGGAGCTGTAATGTTTGATTTGAATCTCCCAACAGATCTAACACTATGGTGGAATTTCACTTGGTTAGTAATTTTGGGAAGTGCTTGCTCAACCGTGCTTGGAATAGCTTTCTCTGTAGTTCCTAAAAGTGGTCGAGGTGCATCTGCAGTGGTGTCCCCAATCGTAATTATTCTTCAATTCTTCAGTGGCGTATTTTTTGTTTTTACTTCACTACCAAGTTGGATGCAACAGTTTGCTGCAATATTCCCCCTTAAATGGTTAACTCAAGGTATGCGATCTGTATTCCTACCAGAAAACTTTGCAACTCAAGAGGTGGCTGGAAGCTGGGAAATTAACAAGACTGCAATTATATTATTGATTTGGACAATAATTGGATTAGCTATATCTATAAAAACATTTAAATGGAGTAGGGAATGAAAAATAATTTCATTTTATCCACTTTAATATGTACTTTTTTAGGAGTAGCGAGCGTACACGCTGCCACTCCTACCCCAAAGCCCAGTAATAAGGTTACTAATGTCAACAAGGAAACAGCTAAGCCAGTATCGAAGAATTCAATTAAGCCATCCACAACGACAAAAACTTCTATCGCAAATTCCACTAAGAAACCAAGTACCTCAACCTCGACAAAAAAGCCAGTAAAGAAGAAAAAGAAAAAAGTTAAGAAAACAGCAACTCCAATTCCATCACCGTCACCAATTTGGCCTCCTGTTGGATTTACCAGCAATAAAGGAATTTATGCCAAAATTCCAAATGGTAAGGAGTTATTAGGTCTAATATCAGCACAAAAAAGTTTAGCTGCTGATGTAATAAAATGTGAAAGTAATGCTTGTGGTGCAGTTATTGTGGCTGCAGATTATCCTTGTAAATGGTGGGAAATAAAGTCCACTGTCTCTGGTGAAGACTTAAATGATCCAAACAAGAAAATACTTCTAGGTACATTAAGAACTACCTACGGTCCGCTGAGTCCAAATACTTATGCCAACATTCTCTTAATTAGTGAAGAACCTTTATTTTTACCACAGGCCATTGATCCGACTACTCAACTGCCAGCACCAGCGGTTGCAAGAGCTGGAGTTTTAGTCGGTAACATCTCAGCAACCTGTCATAAATCCCCTACTGAAGAGAAAATTCCGTCAAATATTTATACACCCACAAAGAAGTAAAATGGGAGAACTATGTTAGGTGGGATAAATAACGGATTATTTTTTAAATCCTTTTCGGGGTTTATAGTTGTTGCAGTCTTAGCGCTTATTTTAAGATGGGCATTCTCAGGCAATAAATCACTTATCGAAAAACAACGGCGAATTGGCTCAGAGGAAGAGTATGGTTTGCTTAAAGTTGCACATTCACCCAAGAATCATATTGAAGGTGAAATTTTACGACAAAAACTTCTAGCGGTCGGAATAAAGGCAACTTTGTCGCAAACCAAAACTGGCCCAAAGATTTTAGTTTTCGATGAAGATTTGAAGATTGCAAAAGCCACTTTAGCTAACGATAAGTAGACTGATTTGTTGAGTTAATTGGGGTAATTCAATACCTAAATAGGTATCTGTTAAATTCCTACTGTCAGCATTAACTTATCTAGTCCAAGACAATTACAATAGGATGGCTATGGAGAGATTAAGAGTAGTTGGTGGCGCCAGATTAACTGGAACTGTAAAAGTCTCAGGTGCCAAAAATTCTGCATTAAAATTAATGGCAGCAACACTCCTGGCGCCTGGTAAATCCAAAATTACTAATATACCTGCGATTGCAGATGTGGATTACATGGCAGAACTTTTAACTAGATTAGGTTGTAAAGTTGAAATTAATAACGAAGCAGGTGAGGTAAGTATTGAAGTTCCTGAGGTAATTGGACATAGAGCTGATTATGATTTAGTCAGAAAACTTCGAGCATCCATCAATGTACTAGGTCCACTAATTACTAGAGCTGGTAGTGCAGAAGTGGCGTTACCTGGTGGGGATGCAATTGGCACTCGTGGTTTAGATTTTCATATGAATGGATTGTCAGATATGGGTGCTGAAATTAAATTGGAGCACGGCTTTATTGTTGCAAGTACAAATAAAAGATTAAAAGGCGCGGAAATTACTTTGGAATTTCCTAGCGTTGGTGCTACTGAAAATATTATGACTGCGGCAACTTTGGCTGAGGGCTTAACAACAATTGAAAATGCAGCCCGCGAACCAGATGTTGTTGATCTTGGTGAATTTTTAATTTCAATGGGAGCAAAAATTACTGGCCTAGGTTCCCACACAATAAAGATAGAGGGTGTAACAAAATTAAATTCTGCCAAACATGCCACTCTTTCGGATCGGATAGTCTCAGGAACTTGGGCCTTTGCTGCTGCTATGACTAAGGGCGATATTACGATAATTAATGGCAGAGCAGATCATTTAGAAATGCCTCTTGATAAATTAGTAGAAGCTGGCGCGGTTATTACAACAGTTGAAAATGGTTTTAGAGTAAAAATGGATAAGCGACCAACTGCAGTTGACGTTGCAACTTTGCCATATCCCGGATTTCCGACAGATTTGCAGCCAATGGTGATCACTTTAAATGCGATTGCAGATGGTACTTCGATCGTTACTGAAAATGTGTTTGAGGGAAGGTTTATGTTTGTAAATGAATTGATGCGATTGGGTGCAAAAATTCAAGTTGATGGTCACCATGCTGCGATTACAGGTATTGATCAATTATCTGCGGCCCCAGTAGTTGCTACAGATATAAGAGCAGGTGCTGGATTAGTTTTAGCTGCTTTAGTTAGTGATGGAATTACGATTATTGAGGATGCCTATCATATTGATCGAGGTTATCCAGATTTTCCAAATCAATTAAAGTCGCTAGGTGCTGATGTCAGCAGAATTTAATTTCCCAGATCGCAATTTAGCTCTGGAACTTGTACGAGTCACTGAAACAGCGGCCTTAGCAGCCTCAATTTGGGTTGGACGAGGTAATAAAGATGAAGCTGATCAGGCAGCAGTAGAAGCTATGCGAAAAATGATCAATACAGTTGATATGTCAGGTGTAATCGTAATTGGCGAAGGTGAAAAAGATAATGCACCTATGCTGCATAATTTTGAGGAAGTTGGAAACAAAAATGGACCTGAATGCGATGTTGCTGTAGATCCAATTGATGGTACAACTCTGACTGCAAATGGATTAAATGGTGCAATTAGTGTAATTGCATTAGCTCCTAAGGGTACTTTGTTTAATCCAAAAGGCGCCTTCTACATGAATAAAATAGTTACAGGACCAGAAGCGGCTAATGTTATAGATATTTCTGCACCGGTTGCTGAAAATGTTTACAAAGTGGCCAAAGCTAAAGGTATGAAAAATAGCGATGTAACCGTAAGTGTGCTGGACCGACCACGACACTCTAATTTGCTTAAGGAATTACGTGAAGCAGGAGCAAGAATTAAGTTAATTAAAGATGGTGATGTTGCTGCAGCGATTGAAACAGCAAGGATTGGAACCGGAGTGGATATTTTAATGGGAATTGGAGGAACACCAGAGGGTGTAATAACTGCCGCAGCTATTCGTGCTTTAGGAGGTGTAATTCAAGGTCAGCTAGCACCGCAGAGTAAAATTGAAAGCGATTCAGCAATAAATGCTGGACATGATTTAAAGAAAATTTACTCAACTAACGATTTAGTAACCTCAGATGATGTTTTCTTTTCCGCTACTGGAATTACTGACGGCCAATTACTTAAGGGAATTAGGCGCACAACTTTTGGTGCAATTAGTCAATCGCTAGTAGTAAGAGGGCGATCAAAAACTGTAAGAATTATTGAAACTGAGCACCGCTCAATTTAATTTATTGTAGGTTGCGCTTCACCTAAAATTGACACTCTATTTTTAGATACTGAGATAAAACCACCATTAATCACAAAATCATTAACTGAACCATCTGCAGCCTTGATTGAAACAGTGCCATCAGCTAATACGCCAAGTAGTGGAGCATGATCAGGCAGCACACCTAAATCACCCTCGAGGGTACGAGCAGAGACCATTTTTGCTTCACCACTCCATACCCGCTTTTCAGGTGTAACTACTTCAACTTTTAGCACTGTTTCAGACATTTCTTATGACTTCGCTAACTCTGCTGCCTTGCGTTCAACATCATCTAAGCCACCACACATAAAGAATGCTTGCTCAGGTACATGGTCATACTTACCATCTGCAAGCGCTTCAAATGCAGCAATAGTCTCTGTTAATGGCACAAATGAACCATCTAGACCAGTAAAGACCTTGGCTACGAAAGTATTTTGTGACAAGAAGCGCTGAATACGACGCGCTCTTCCTACCAGGATTCGATCCTCTTCCGATAACTCATCAATACCTAAGATTGCAATAATGTCTTGCAAATCCTTATAACGCTGCAAAATTTGTTTAATTCGGTTTGCAACCTTGAAGTGATGCTCTCCAATATATCT
>CAYFKM010000032.1:0-9519 GCA_964344025.1 uncultured Candidatus Nanopelagicus sp.
GAATTGCTGAGTAGTGAACGAAAACATCTTGTCCGCCACCATCAACTGCAATGAAACCAAAACCCTTTTCAGAGTTGAACCACTTAACTGTACCTGTTGCCATTTAGATATTTTTCCTTTGATTATGTTGGACTCTTGCTGGGTTAACAAGCGCCGGTCTTTCTTCTTACAGCAAATCCCAATCAACAATCAGTGGAACGGGTACTGCCAAGCGTCGGACTAATCCAAAGTCTAACCTGCTATTGGCTAATTGCGAAAAGAGATGTATAAATCTCTCACCTGCTATTAGCGATATCGATGGGCTGGGGAAGGTCACATCGGGTGATCTAAAGGCAGGTACTAGTGAGTAATACTCAAACTTATGCTGGGCGGATACATATTTACTCTGCGCCAGCTGCCCTAACTCAACATATTGAGTGGGCGATAAATCAACACCTCAATCAGGTAGTAAAACTGAGTTGGGTCAATCAAAGCCTTTCACCAGGCTGCCTGGCGACAGAGCTTGAGTATCAAAGCAGGCTGCCGGTTGCAGCCAAGATAGCCACTGCACTAAAGAGTTGGCATTACATACGGTTTGAGATTAGGCAGATTAATTTACAAACCTTAGATGCTACTTTGTATCGGATAACTCCCGATTTAGGTTTACACCAAGCATCTTTAGCATCTAATGGTGATGTTGTGATAAATGAGAATCAATTAAATCAAATTATTAATAACTCCTACTCACATAAGATGTTGCAAAGTAATCTTGAGAGTGCACTGGGTATTCAATGGGAGATTGAGTTAGAGCCGTATCGACTCGCGCTCGCATCTGGGATGGCAGGAAGTGTTAGTAAAAGTGGCTAAGATAATGGTATGAATTTTGAAGCAAGTGATCGGATTAAATTTGCCTCCGCGGTCTTAGCTGCGGCAATTTTATCCTCAGGATTAACCCTTGGACTATATAAAGTGGGCGGTGGCTTAGCTGCTAGAGCTGGAAATGCAATTACAGTAACTGGAACTGCATCTGAGAGTGCTAAGGCGGATAATGCAGTTTGGAATTTAAATTTAAATGAATCACAATCTACTTTGGCTTTATCTGTTAAAAAGATTGATACCTCAGCTGATGCATTAAAAAAGTACTTATTAACTGGTGGCATTACCGCTGATCAAATTGAGCTAGGACCAGTAAATAGCAATGCGGTTATGGAGTATATAAATGGAAATCCAACTGGCCGAATTCTTGCCTATCAGGCATATCGCACCTTAACTGTTCGAACAAAAGATGTTGAGTTAGTTGCTAAGTTAAGTAATGAGATCGGCACCTTACTTGCAACTGGAGTTAATGTTGGAAATTATGGTCCCTCATACTATCTATCTACCTTAGATAAGATGCGGGCAAAATTATTAGCATCTGCTATGCAAGATGCTAAGGAGAGAGCAACAGCAATTACCGAGGCAGTTGGTGGGCAGGTTGGACCACTTCTTTCAGTATCAACTGGACCAACGCAGGTAACTACTAAAGATTCACTAGAGCGATCAGCTGGTGGTTTTTATGATCTTTCTACCATTGATAAGACGGTCAATGTCACACTCTCTGCCAGTTTTAAAACCAGTTAATTAGAAAACTGGTATGGCAAAAAATATTACTATCCAGTAACATTTTGGTATGAAAATTGCGGTCTGCATCAAACAGGTTCCAGATTCTTGGGCTGAGAAAAAAATGGCTGGTGGAGTTTTAGATCGAGCCAATGTGGATGCAGTATTAAATGATTTAGATGAGTATGCAGTTGAAGAGGCGCTGCGAATAGTTGAAGCAAACTCACCAACTAAAGAGGCGGGTGAGGCAAGTGGACATACCATCACCTTAATTTCTATGGGACCAGAGCGGGCCACAGAGGCAATTAGAAAAGCATTATCAATGGGTGCAGATGATGCAATATTAATAAGTGATCCAGCATTAGCTGGCTCTGATGCCCTTGCTACCTCACTAGTTTTATCTGAGGTAATTAAAGCTGGTAATTATGATCTTGTTATCTGTGGAACTGAAAGCACCGATGCCAGAATGAGTGTGGTACCAGCGATGATTGCCGAGCGCCTTTCTTGGGCGCAATTAACCTTTGCCGGCAAGGTAAAGGTTGATCCTGCCGCTAAAACTGTTGAGATAGAGCGAATTACTGAGTTTGGAAATCAAGTAATGAATGCTGCATTTCCTGCTGTGTTATCGGTAATTGAAAAGATTAATGAACCAAGGTATCCATCCTTTAAAGGAATTATGGCTGCAAAGAAAAAAAGTATTACCACTATGAATTTAGCTCAAACAAATCTAGCCCCAACCTCAGTTGGCGCCTCTGCGGCTTGGAGCACGGTAAAGGATGCACTGCCAAGGCCACCACGGGGTGCTGGTATTAAGTTAACTGATGAGGGTAGTGGTGGCGAAAAATTGGTTGAGTTTTTAGTGGAGAAGAGATTGGCATGAGCAGCGTATTATTTTTAGTAGATCACTCAGGTGGAAAGGTTGCCAAGGCAGCAGCCGAGCTTGCCACCTTTGCTAAAAGTATTGGTGAGTCTATTGCGGTGGTATTTGCTTCAAATCCAGCTGAGATCATTTCCCAATTAAATAATATCTCTGTCGATAAGGTAATTACAGCAACTGGAGATTGGGATAAGTATGGGCCAGCGGCAATTGCTGATGGCTTAGCTCAAATAATTTCAGCCAAAACCCCAAATGCATTATTGATTACCTCATCAGCTACTGGTAAAGAGATTGCAGCTAGAGTTGCAGTTAAAACCAACTCAGGAATTATCACAGATGCAGTTGGTGTTGATAAGGATTTAATTACCACCCAATCAGTCTTTGGTGGGTCAACAACTGTGCACTCAGCAGTTACAACTGGGATACCGGTAATTACCTTAAGAGCTAACTCAATTGAGCCAGCAGCTACAACCTCATCTGCAACAGTTGAGGAGTTTTCAGTGAGTATTTCTGAGGCAGCAAAGTTAGCAACAATCACTAGTGCAACAGCTGCAGTTAAAGGTGGCCGGCCAGAGTTAACTGAGGCCTCAGTTGTAGTTTCAGGTGGGCGTGGTACTAATGGAGATTTCAAACCAGTTGAAGCATTAGCTGATGCTCTAGGAGCAGCAGTTGGTGCCTCTCGTGCTGCAACTGATGCTGGTTGGTATCCACACTCACATCAAGTTGGGCAAACTGGAAAAACAGTTTCACCACAACTTTATGTTGCAGCTGGAATATCTGGTGCAATTCAACATCGTGCTGGCATGCAAACCTCTAAAACAATTGTGGCAATAAATAAAGATCCAGAGGCACCAATTCTTGAGATTGCAGATTTTGCAGTAATTGGTGATCTATTTAATGTGCTGCCCCAGGCAACGGAGAAGATAAAGGCGCGAAAAGCCTAATTACTTTAAGGTCACCTGCTGCCTTTAGAATTATCAGGTGCCTATCTACTTTGATCATGCTGCAACTACCACCATGGTCGAGCCGGCAATTGCTGCTTTAACGGAAGCGGTAAAAAAATTAGGTAATGCCTCCTCTTTGCACTCAGCTGGAAGGGCGGCACGAAAAGAGTTAGAGCAGGCAAGAGAGATAATTGCCCAAGCAGTTGATTGCACACCAAGTGAGGTGGTCTTTACCTCAACTGGAACTGAGGCAAATAATTTAGCAATTAAGGGTTTGTACTGGCAGGGGGCTAAAAGTAATAGGCGAGTAATTATTACCTCAACCTTTGAGCACCATGCAGTTGCTGATCCGATCAATTGGTTAGCTGAGCATGAGGGTGCTCAAGTGATTCAAATTGGTGTTGACCGTAAGGGATTTGTTGATTTAGAAGCACTTAAAGAGCAGGTAGAAAAGTATAAAAATGAAATTGCCTTAATCTCAATAATGCACTCAAATAATGAGGTCGCAACGATTCAGGATATTGAACAAGTAGTAAAGATTGCTGGCAGTATTGCAGTTCATTCAGATTGTGTTCAAAGCTTTGGAAAGATTGAACTCTCCTTTAAAAATCTAGGATTAACCGCTGCCACAATTAGCGCACATAAAATTGGCGGACCACTTGGAGTAGCCGCTTTAATTTTAAAACGTGGTTTAGATATTGAGCCAGTGCTACATGGGGGTGGGCAGGAGCGAGATTTAAGAAGTGGCACATTTAATGTGCCAGGAATAATTGCATTTGCAGCAGCTGCTAAAAATGCTATTGAAAATCGAAAAGAACGAGAGCTTAAGGTTAGAGAGCTTAAGCAGGAGTTGATTGAAACTATAAAGAAAAATGTTTCAGATGCTTGGGTAAATGGAGATTTAGCAAATAGTTTGCCAGGCATACTCTCTATTACATTTCCTAAAACAGATTCAGAGGGCTTACTGCTGCTACTAGATGCTGAAGGGATTGCTTGTTCAACCGGCTCTGCTTGTAGTGCAGGTGTGCAACGGCCAAGCCATGTGCTCTTAGCGATGGGATTAAGTGAGGATGAAACTACCTCCACATTAAGATTTTCCCTAAGTTACACAAATACAATTAATGAAATTGCAAAACTTGGCTCTGTAATTGCCACAGTTGTTGCCAGATCGAAAGCAGCCTCTGGAAAGAAATGAAAAAACTAAAGGTAATTGCTGCGATGAGTGGCGGTGTGGACTCAGCGGTTGCTGCCGCTCGGGCAGTTGATGCTGGATATGAGGTCGTTGGAGTTCACTTAGCCCTATCTAGTAATCCAAAAAAGTATCGATCAGGTGCTAGGGGCTGCTGCACAATAGAGGATTCACATGATGCTCGTCGTGCTGCGGATGTAATTGGTATTCCTTTTTATATCTGGGATATGGCGCAGGAGTTTCATGAGGGCGTAGTTGAAAACTTTTTATCTGAGTATCAAGCCGGAAGAACACCAAATCCATGTCTTAGATGTAATGAAAAGATTAAGTTTGAAGCAGTCTTAGATCGAGCAAAGGCTTTAGGTTTTGATGGGGTAGTAACTGGTCATTACGCAATTACCAAAGATGGGCCAGATGGAAAAACATTACATCGAGCAGCAGATATCGATAAAGATCAATCCTATGTATTAGCAGTTTTAAGAACTGATCAGATTGCAGGGGCAATCTTTCCGCTAGGAGATACCGTAAAAACTGATACTCGAAAAGAGGCTAAGGAGCGGGGATTATTTGTAGCTAATAAACCAGATTCACATGATATTTGCTTTGTGCCATCTGGCGATAATGCTGGATGGCTAAGGGAGCGCTTAGGCTCTGAAACTGGAGATATTGTTGATCAAAGTGGAAATAAATTAGGTGAACACAAAGGTGCCTACACCTACACAATTGGTCAACGCCGCGGATTAGCCCTTACCGTTCCTGATAAAAGTGGTGAGCCAAGATATGTATTAAAGATAGAGCCAAAGAGTAATACGGTGGTAGTTGGTACTCATCAAGAGTTAGCGGTTAATACAATTATTGCTACCCCACCTGTTTGGTGCGGACCAGTGCCTAAAATAAATACTGAGTTACGTGGCTTTGCTCAGGTAAGAGCGCATGGTGCACCACTTGCAACTAATTATAAATTTGATGGAACTAACTTAATTGCTAATTTAGATCAGCCAGTTTTTGGCCTAGCAACTGGTCAAGCCCTAGTAATTTATGATGGTGATCGTGTAGTTGGCTCAGCCACAATCTGCGAAACAATTTAATAGAAAAAATTTAATATGAGTGCTGAGATAAGACATCAAATCCAAGAGTTGTCGGAGGAGATTAGAGATCATCAATTTAAGTACTATGTTCTAGATGACCCATCTATATCAGATGCGGCCTTTGATAAATTATGGAATAAATTATTAGAGCTTGAGCAGAAATATCCTCAATACAAGTTAGAGAGCTCACCTACCTTAGAGGTTGGAGGCGGGTTTTCAACTAGTTTTGCTCAACATGATCACATCGAAAAGATGATGAGCTTAGATAACGTCTTTGATAACAGCGAATTAGATAATTGGTTTGATCGCATCGAAAAAGCTGGGGTAAAAAATAGCTGGTTATGTGAGGTAAAAGTTGATGGCCTAGCTATTAACTTACTTTATGAAAATGGCCGACTAACTCGGGCATTAACTAGAGGAAATGGCACAACTGGTGAGGATGTAACCTTAAATATTAAAACCATAAAATCTGTGCCCACTGAATTAATTGGCAAAAATATCCCAAGCCAACTTGAGGTAAGGGGTGAGGTATTTTTTCCACTTAAGGCATTTGATGAATTTAATGATTCATTAGCAGAATCTGGTAAACCAAGATTTGCTAATCCGAGAAATGCTGCTGCTGGATCACTTCGCCAAAAAGATCCAAAGATCACAGCTGCTAGACCCTTAGAGGTGGTTGTCCACGGCATTGGTGCTGCAACCGGTATCTCATTTGAAAAACAATCAACAGCGTATGAGTTATTAAAAGGTTGGGGGCTACCAACTAGCAGCAGATACAAAGTAGTAAATAGCAGATCAGAGGTTTTGGAGTTTATTAATCAATATGAAAAGAATCGCCACAGCGTTGAGCATGAGATAGATGGTGTAGTGATAAAAGTAAATGAGATTGAAATTCAAAATAGATTAGGAACTACTTCAAGGGCACCAAAGTGGGCGATTGCATATAAGTATCCACCAGAGGAGGTAAGCACTAAGTTACTAGATATCAGAGTAAGTGTTGGTAGAACTGGTCGTGTTACTCCTTTTGCTTTTATGGAGCCAGTAAAGGTAGCTGGTTCAACCGTAACAAATGCCACCTTACATAATGCCCAAGAGATTGTTAGAAAAGGAGTTTTAATTGGTGATACGGTTTTAATTAGAAAAGCAGGTGATGTAATTCCTGAAGTTTTAGCACCAATAATTGAAAAACGAGATGGCACCGAGCGAGCATTTGTAATGCCAACAAAGTGTCCAGATTGTGGTTCAAAACTTCGAGCTATGAGTGAGGGTGATGTTGATATTAGATGCCCAAATTCTCAAAGTTGTCCAGCACAGGTAGTAGAGCGATTATTTTATATTGGATCTCGTTCAGCGTTGGATATAGATGTCCTTGGGTATGAAGCAGCAGCTGCTTTACTAGCAGATAAGTTGGTTGTAGATGAGGCAGATCTATTCTCACTTACCTTAAAGGATTTAAGTAAATCCGAGTTTTTTACAAAAAAAGATGGCTCAAGAAGTGTAATTGCTGATCGATTTATTGCAGGTCTTGAGTTAGCAAAAACTAGACCACTGTGGCGAGTATTAGTTGCCTTATCTATTCGACATGTAGGTCCAACTAGTGCTCAAGCTCTGGCAAATAAATTTGGCTCAATTGCAAATATTCAAAAGGCTAGCTCGCAGGAGTTAGCTGATATTGATGGGGTTGGGCAGGTAATGGCCGATGCCATAGTTGAGTGGTTTGAAGTGGATTGGCATAAGCAAATAATTAAAAAATGGGAAAAAGCTGGCGTGGCATTGGTAGATGCGCCAAAAGAAAAATTAAAGCAAACTTTAGCTGGGCTAACAATTGTGGTAACTGGATCTTTAAAGGATTTCACACGAGATGGTGCTAGTGAAGCAATTACTGCAAGAGGAGGTAAGGCATCATCATCTGTTTCTGCTAAAACTGATTTTGTAGTGGCAGGAGAGGCTGCCGGATCTAAGTTAGATAAAGCACAGGAGCTAGGAATTACGATCTTAGATGAGGCCGGATTTAAATCTTTACTAGCTAAGGGGATAAACTAACGATATGAATCTACTTGAAGAGTCAGCAAGGCAGCTTCCAGTATCACCACTTGGCTTTGGTCTAATTGCTTTTGGTGTACTTTCTTTGCTTTTATACTTAACACTTAGAATTGATAGAGATTAATTATTCAAACAGGTAGCAAAGAATTTGCCATCTTTGGTGGCACCTTTGACCCAATACATCTTGGACACCTTCACCTAATTAAAGAGATATCAAATAAGTTTGAAAAAGTTTTAGTAATTCCAACTGGTACACCCTGGCTAAAACCACAAAAACCAATTGCAAATGCCCAACAGAGATTTCAAATGGCAGATTTAGCAATCACTTCAATGGGGTTAGCTGGCAAAGCTGAAGTGTTGCCAATTGAGGTAAATCGCCCAGGAAATAGTTATGCCATTGACACCGTATTGGAGTTAAAAGAAAAGTATCCAAATACCAATTTCACCTTAGTACTAGGAAGTGATGCTGCTAAAAATATAGGTAATTGGCATAAATCTAATGAGTTGCTAAATCTAGTAAAGGTAATGGTAATTACTAGGCCAGCTACTGCACCTTCAGATTTTGATGAGATTAATATTAAAGCTCTAGACATATCATCTACTAAGGTAAGACAATCAATTTCAAATCGGGAGAATGTAAGTAATTTACTACCGGCTAAAGTCGTAACTTTTATTAGAGAGTTTGGATTATATGGCAGTAGGTAGTAGAACTTTAGAGTTAACTAAAATTGCAGCAGCAGCATTAGCTGATAAGTTAGGTAGTGAGATTGTGGCAGTTGATCTATCTGAACAGTTAGTTTTAAATCAAGTTTTTTTACTTGCCACCGGTGCCAATGAGCCGCAACTACAGGCATTGTCGGATGAGGTGCAAAAAAAGTTAGCCCAAGCTGGTGAAAAGCCAGTTCGAAAAGAGGGAAGTGGTGCTTGGATTCTCTTGGATTACACAGATCTAGTTGTTCATATTCAAAGTACAGAGCTTAGAAATTACTACATGTTAGATCGACTTTGGAATGATTGCCCTAAGATTGATTTAGGGCTAGAGATGAGTAAACGATAATGAGTAAATCAGAGTCAAATGTGAGAATTGTGCTTTGGCGACATGGTCAAACTGATTGGAATGTGGAAAATCGCTTTCAAGGCCACTCTGATATTCCCCTTAATAAAGTAGGTGAGTATCAGGTAGTAGAGGCAGCCAAAGTATTGGCAGCCTTAAAACCAGATCGAATAGTTTCAAGTGATTTGATAAGAGCGCAAAAAACTGCAGCTGCTCTTGCTGAGTTAACAAATATAAAGGTTGAAATAAATCCTGGAATTCGTGAAACTAATGGTGGACTTTGGGAGGGCAAAACAGCTACTGAAAATAGATCTACGCATGGTGATTTATTTGCTAGTTGGTATGAAGGTGGTGATGAACCAGCAGGAGAGATAGGTGAGCGCCGAAGTGATGTTGCAAAACGTGCTGTAGCTGCAATTGAAAAAGAGATAAAAGATTTTTCAGGAACTATTGTCTTTGTAACTCATGGTGGCACTGTACGAAGTGTTTTGGGATCAATATTAAATTTACCAATTGAACAATGGGGAATTATTGGTGGCTTATCAAATGCTTGCTGGTCAGTTTTAGAGTTAACAAAATTACATACTGGTAGTAGATGGTATTTAGCAGAGCACAATGCTGGCTCACTACCTGAGCCTGTCATTGGAGATGATGCGGTTAATTAGATAAGGTTGGTCCTTGCTTTAAATAGCGGGGCTGTAGCGCAGCTGGTAGCGCACTTGCATGGCATGCAAGGGGTCAGGGGT
>CAYFKM010000033.1:0-7991 GCA_964344025.1 uncultured Candidatus Nanopelagicus sp.
TAGGAAACCCACAAGTACTTGAAGATTCTAAGTCAGGTAAGGGTTACCTTGGATACTACGACGGTGGTGCTTTTGGTGTTCCAGCAACATCAAAGAACATTAACTGCTCAATTTTGTTCCAGGAGTATCAAGGACAAGAGTCAGTACAGGCCAAGTGGGCTGCTGCTGGTTCACGTATCGTTATGGAATCAACATATAGCGATCCAATTGTTCAAGAAATGGACACAAAGACAAACGGCTACTACACATTTATGAAGGATCAAGGTCCACTATTCCGTGGTGCACCTCCATATCCATTCCATACTGCTGTACGTGAAGTCGTTGCGCCATTCATTTATGACGCAATTGCAGGAAAGATATCTACTTCTGATGCTCTAGATAAGGCGGCAAAAGCTGCTGATGCTGAGATGAAGAAGTTAGGTTACTAACCCTTCAAAAATATAGAGTGGTAATTCAATGGAGGACTCGAAAGAGTCCTCCATTGAACATAAAGGAGCACATTGAATAAAAGTCACTCAAATAGATTAGGTTGGATACTTCTTTCGCCTTCTCTATTGATTCTTGGTATTGCCGGCTTGGCCCCTTTTTTCTATGTAATTTATGTTGGTACCCATAGTTGGAATGTCTTTTCTAAAGAACGCGGAAAAGTATTTGTTGGGATTCAAAATTATAGAGATTTAGTTTTTGATTCAGCTTTCTTAGGAACTTTGAGTAGAACTTTATTGTTCTCGATACTAGTTGTGACTATTGAATTAATATTAGGATTTATTTTGGCTCTATCCTTAATGAAGGATTTTAAAGGTAAAACTTTTTTCAGAACGGTATATGTATTACCAGTAGTTGTGGCTCCGATTGCAGTGGGCGCCACCTGGAGATTAATGATGGCCCAAGGTCATGGGCCAATTCCATTTTTCCTCAATAAGTTTTTTGGTTGGGACTTCAACACTGGTGCCTCAACTACACAGGCTTGGATTGCAATATTGCTAATGGATATTTGGCATTGGACTCCTTTTGTGACTTTAACACTATTAGCTGGTTTGTTAGCAATTCCAAGAGAGCCAGTTGAGGCCGCCTCAGTAGATGGCGCTAATAAATTTCAAATGTATCGCTACTTAATTCTGCCAATGTTACTGCCTGTAATTTTGATTACAGTTTTTATTAGGGTAATGGATTCACTTAGAAGTATGGAAGATGTCTACATGCTTACAAATGGCGGCCCAGGTAGTAGTACCACATTTGTTGGGTTACATATATTCCGTACCGTCTTTGCAAAACAAGATTATGGTTATGGATCTTCGATGTCCTTATTAGTACTGTATTTCACAATTGTAATATGTTGGTTACTTTTTAATGCTCTAACTGGAAAAGAATCGAAACGAAAAGCATGATAACAAATTCAGTCCAGTCAAAGTTTGTAACTGCATTTAGTAATGTCAATCGGTATGTCTTATGGACCATCCTGACGATTTTTACTTTAGGCCCTATTTATTGGATGTTTGTAGTCTCTTCAAGATCTCCAGTTGAAGTGTATGACAAACCTAACTTAATTATTGACTCCTTTTATACTGAAAATTATTCAAAAGTATTTAATGATCGAGTTGTAAGAAACTACATGATCAATTCACTAATAGTTGCCACTACAAATGCTGCGTTAGTGACCATTTTGGCTTTGTTTGCAACATATGCATTGACTCGTTGGAAATTGAAAGGTTCAGACAGTATTTTCTTTTGGACAATTACCAACAGAATGGCACCACCAGCTGCATTTATTTTGCCAAACTTTCTTATATTCACTCAAGTAGTGAAGTTTGGTGATTTTATGTTGTTTGACACCAAAATTGGTTTAATTTTAGTTTATTGCTTATTTAACCTGCCATTTGCAATTTGGTTATTGAAGGGAATGCTCGAAGGAATTCCAATTGAATTAGATGAGGCAGCATTAGTCGATCGAGCGAGCAGAATGCAGGTGCTATATAAGATTATTGTGCCGTTAGCAGCTCCTGGTTTGGCCATTACATTTATACTCACTTGGGTATTTGCTTGGAATGAGTATTTACTCGCGGCAAGTTTATCCTCCTCTTCTGCCCGCACAATTACCACCAGGTTGGCAGAGTATGTGACAACAACCGGTACAAATTACGGTGAGCTTGCAGCTGTGGCTATTATTGCAACCCTACCGGCCATTATTTTCTTAACATTTATCCAAAAATACATTGTTACTGGCTTAACCTTTGGTGCCGTGAAGGAGTAAAAATGGCTAAATCAAATCAACCTCGTAATGGTTTTTTACCAATGAAAACCAACTTATTTGATCGTATTTTTATTGGAGTTGTTTTCTTAGTAGCTTTAAGTTTAATTTGGATGCGGTTTTTAGAGCCAAAGGGATTGTCAATTTGGTTTTCGTTGGGAATTTCAGTTGTAGTTGGGACCTTGATTGCGAGAAAAGGTTAAAACTATGAGAGCACTAGTCCTAGAAGAAAAGGGCAAACTTAATCTTAGAGATATTGATTTGGATGAAAAGTTAACTCCGACGGATGTAAGAATAAAGATTCATACGGTTGGAATTTGTGGCAGTGATGTTCATTATTACACCCACGGTGGTATCGGCAATTTCATCGTCAAGGCTCCAATGGTTTTGGGGCATGAAGCTTCGGGCACAGTTACCGAAGTTGGCAGTGCAGTTAGTAAAGTTAAAGTGGGTGATCGTGTTTGCATGGAGCCTGGAATCCCAAATTTTGAAAGCAATGAAACACTAACTGGTGTTTATAATTTAGATCCAGATGTTAAATTTTGGGCAACACCGCCTTACCATGGCGTACTTCGACCAACAGTTGTTCACCCAGCAGCACTAACTTTTAAATTACCAGACAACGTCTCATTTGCTGAAGGTGCCATGATTGAGCCGGTATCGGTCGGAATGCACTCAGTTGTTAAAGCCCGCCCAGTAATTGGTGATATCGCGGTTGTAATCGGTGCCGGAACAATCGGAATGGTGACTGCACTATGTGCTATTGCAGGTGGTTGTAGTCGAGTAATAATTCTCGATGTTGTAGATGAAAAATTGAAATTAGCCCAAACCCTTGGGCCAATCACCGGGGTCAATTCAAGAGATGAAGATTCAACTGCAAGAGTTAAAGAGTTAACCGATGGTGTGGGCGCAAATATTGTTTTTGAATGCAGTGGAAATGAAAAAGCGGCTTCAAGTGCTATTGATTTGTTAGCTCCGGGCGGAACCCTAGTTCATGTAGGTATTCCCCTCTCTCCAATAAATTATGATGTCTCAAAAGCTATATCAAAAGAGATTAGGGTTGAGAATGTATTTCGCTATAGAAATGTTTACCCTCGAGCAATAAACCTAATAGCAAGTGGAAAGTTAAATTTAAAGCCATTAATAACTGATAACTTTTCATTTGATGAGAGTATTAAAGCCTTTGATTTTGCGGTGAAAATGCCAGCAAAATCTGTAAAAGTTCAAATTCAAATTCCGCAGTAAATTTGAGTAATTATGTCCTCTGATCCAGTACTCACCTCAACTTCAATATTAAAAAGGTTGTCGTTAGTAGGCAAAAATGCTCTAGTCACAGGTGGAAATAAAGGAATTGGCCGAGCAATAGCACATGCATATGCTCAAGCTGGAGCAAATGTTGCAATTCTTGGAAGAAATGAAGCTGACAATAAGATGGTCTTTGAAGAAATTTCTCAACGCTATTCAAATATTGAAGTTAAGCATTACGTTTGTGATGTAACCAGTGAGTCACAAGTTAACTCAATTATAGACACGGTAGTTAAGGATTTCGGTTCGCTAGAGATTGCCTGTAATAATGCTGGAATTGCAGAATGGATTAATGCCGAGGATATGCCTTATGAAAATTGGAAAAAGATGGTTGCAAATAATCTTGACTCTGCTTTTTTATGCGCCAAAGCACAGGCAAAACATATGATCAAAAATGGATATGGAAAAATTCTGTTTACTGCCTCTCTATCTGGCAAAGTTTCAAATTATCCTCAACACCAGGCTCACTATAACTCAGCAAAGGCAGGTGTAACCTCACTAACCAGATGTTTAGCCACAGAGTGGGCTGCTAAAGGAATTAGAGTTAACTCGCTCTCACCAGGTTTTACTATTACTCCGTTGTTAGATGATCTGCAAAAGAGTGAGCTTGGTAAAAAATATTACTCAGAGTGGATATCAAGAATTCCTATGAAAATTATGGGTGAGGTATCTGATATGCAAGGAGCTGCGGTCTATTTATCTTCAGAAGCTTCAGATTATGCAACTGGAATTGATTTGGTTATTGATGGAGGTTATCTGGCATGGTAAACGATCCAGTATTAAATGGTAAAAGTATCATGGATAGATTTTCATTAAAGGGTAAAACTGCTTTAGTAACTGGAGCGGGCCAAGGAATCGGTAGAGCGCTTGCCCATGGATTGGCTGATGCCGGGGCAGATGTTGCAATCGTAGACTTAGATTTGAATTTAGCGCAGAATGTAGCAAGCGAAATTACAACTAGAAATCCAACAGTTAAGAGTATGGCATTAAAAGTTGATGTAACCAATCCCGATCAAGTTAATAACATGATAGAACAAATCGTGAGTGCTTGGGGTAAATTAACTATTGCCTGTAATAATGCAGGAATTGGTCAGTGGGTTGATACCCTAGATATGAGTTATGAAGATTGGCAACGAATGATCAAAATAGACCTAGATTCGGTTTTTCTATGCGCTCAGGCAGAAGCGCGTCACATGGTTAAAAACAATTATGGAAAAATAATAAATACCGCTTCAATGTCTGGATACATAACTAATTACCCTCAAGGCCAAGCACATTACAACACAGCAAAGGCTGGAGTGCTTTCATTAACTAGATGCCTGGGTACTGAGTGGGCTGAAAAAGGAATTAGAGTAAATTCATTATCGCCTGGCTACACAAGAACGGCATTAGTTGCTGATCTATTAAAGACTGAATTAGGTCAAAAAGTAAGTCCAATATGGCTATCAAGAATTCCGCAAAACAAAATGGCTGAAGTGACTGATTTACAAGGTGCGGTGAATTTTATGGCTTCTGAAGCATCTGATTACATGACAGCATCAGATATTGTTGTAGATGGTGGCTATTTAGCTTGGTAGATTTTAATAAAAATATCTGTCAATAAATTGGTTTCTAAATTTCCCGTCTGGATCATATTTTTTAAGTAATTGTTGAAAATTACTAAATTTTGGATATCGAGTAATTAATTGATTTTTATTGGTTGAGAATAATTTACCCCAGTGTGGTCTACCACCATTCTGGCCCAATATTTGTTCAATTTTTGGTAAAAAAGTCTCAATATCGGCAGATTTTTTCCAAGTAAAGTGAAACCCTACGGTTGGTCTTTCATATGCCCCACTAAGCCATAAATTATCTGCCTTAATAGTTCTAATTTCAGTTGCGTAAACCTTATCTGCAATCTCATCTCCTATTAAAGATAATTCCTCGATGTATTCTTTTACATATTTTCGATCAACTAAGTACTCGGTCTGCACCTCATCACCTGATGCGGGCGATGAATCTAATTTAAAATGGGGTAATCGATAAAGCCATTTCCCGGGGGCACCCATCTGTTCTGTGCAAGTTGATGGATCGTTAACTTTTACTGGGTGCTGATTTGCAACTGCAAGGTTTCCGCCAAAGGCATTTTTAGGTAGTGTTGAGGTATCTTTATCGCTTAGAAATTTCATCCAAATTTGACCAGTACTATTTTTTGCCCAACTATTGAAATAACTGACACTATAGGCATTATCAAATATTTCATCAAAATATTCCGAGACTGATTTTGAGGTTATATTCTCATAGACAATTTGCTTGATCGAAAAACTCTTTACAATCTTCAATTTTAATCTTGTAAATACTGCAAGTGCGCCAAATGAAACTATAAACCCGTTAAACTCCTCCAAATTTTGTTGATTTAAAAGTAACTTTTCACCAGATGCTAATATCATTTCAATTTCAACTACAGCATTTGATAACACCGTATTAGAACTGCCTGAACCATGGGTTCCAGTCATAATTGCTCCAGCAACCGTTATTTCACCCAATGACGCTAAATTCTCTAGCGCCCAACCATTTGCCTCTAAGTATCGTGCTAACTGTGCATATGAGGTTCCAGCAGATACTGAAACAGTTTGCATTTTTGAATCGATATGAATTTCAGGATCTAACTTTTTAATAGAAATTAAGCTCCCACTGGTATCTGCTATCGGACTAAAGGAGTGACCAGTACCTAAAACCTTTACTTTATCTGAATTATTAATTACTTCTTGTAGTTGAGAGATTGAATTGATCTCTAGAAATTCACCTGCTGAAAATTCAAGATTTCTTGCCCAATTTTTTATCAAGCTAAATCCAAATCTTTACCCATTTGGCAAGACTATAGTTTTTCTACCTTTACCTGACTTAAATGAGTGGAGTGCTTCCTCATATTTTTCAATTGGGTAACGATCGGAGATCATTACCTCGGCATTTAATACGCCATTAGTAAATAATTCAACAGCTCTATCGAAAGATTGAAGAACTGCCATAGATCCAACTATGGTTATTTCTTTGTTATATATCCAAAAAGGATTTATTTCTACCTTTGCATCTTGGTTGGCAACTCCAAACTGTAAAAAGGTGCCACCAGGCATAACATGATTCAAGCCATCTTTAATTGCAGCTACCACACCTGTGCAATCAATAACAACATCAAATCCTCTTGGCTGATCAAACTCATCTGCCGAAGTAGCAACATTTGCAAATCCCAAAACTTTTGCAGTTTTTAATTTTTCAGCATTTAAATCAACGATTGAGACTGATGCTGCACCATTTACCCTGGCTAATTCAGCCATCATTAAACCCATAGTACCTGAGCCATAAATTAGGTAATGAGAGCCAGGAACTCTTGGTAATTGATCATAACCTCTCACAGCGCAAGAGAGCGGTTCAATTAATGCTGCTGATTTCAAATCTACTTCTGGAGCTAGTTTATGAATATTTTTCTTTGGTGAGAGCAAAAATTGAGCTGCCGCTCCCGGCATAGATACTCCAAGAGCGTTCCAACTTTCACACAAATTCCCGCGAGCGCGACGGCAGTAAAAACATTCGCCACAATAAACAGATGGATCAATTGCAACTGGATCGCCAATTTTTAAGCCTGTTACATCTTTCCCCATCTCTACTATGGTTCCTGTCATTTCATGTCCAGGGATTATTGGAAATTTTGGTGCAAATTCACCCTCAAAAATATGTAAATCTGTACCACAAATTCCTACCGCTGCGACTTCAACAACAACCTCGGTAGCTTTTGGCGTCGGGTCTGCAACCTCAATAATTTCAATTTTGCCTGGGGTTACTATCGAGACTGCTTTCATGGACTTAGTTAACCACTAAAGGTTAAACCAGCACAAGACGTAATTGGATTAAATACAAATTAAAAAATAAGGTTTTAAAAAATGGTTTAACTCAGCGAATATTTACAAGTAGGAATTATAATTTTTAAAGCCTATTTAAGTATAGGCTTATCTCATGAGCGTCATGGTTTTTGGCAGTCTAAATCTAGATTTAGTGGCTTATGCATCAGAGTTACCTGCTCTTGGCCAAACAGTTACCGGTGAGAAGCTTTTAAGATTTCCTGGCGGTAAGGGATTAAATCAAGCAATTGCAGCAAAACGCAGTGGCTCAGAGGTAAAAATGGTCGGCTGTCTGGGCAAGGACAGTGAGGGTGAGTTTTTAACTCAGATTATAAAAGAAGAAAAAATAGATTCTAAATTTATCCGTCAAGTAGATAGGCAAACTGGAATTGCGGTGATTGAAGTCAATAAGAAGGCCGAAAATCGAATCCTAATAATTCCTGGAGCTAATGCCGAAGTTAAATTTGAAAATAATTACTTGGACGATGAAAATAATCCTACAGTTTGTCTTGCTCAACTAGAGACACCAATTGGAGAGGTTTCAAGTTTTCTTACTTCAGCAC
>CAYFKM010000033.1:8001-9451 GCA_964344025.1 uncultured Candidatus Nanopelagicus sp.
AAAGTATTCCATCAGAATTGCTGGCAGCTTGTGATTATCTTGTGGTCAATGAGAGTGAAGCTTCCTTTCTAATTGGAAAAACTGTTGAAAAATTGAGTAAAGATGAGGCAAAAATTATTGCAAATAAGTTAATAGATATCGGAGCAAAGCGTGTAATAATCACCTTAGGTGAAATCGGCAGTTGGTATATTGATCAAGAGCAAGAAATTTTTACAAATCCCTTCAAGATTAATGCGGTAGATACCACGGCAGCTGGCGATGCCTTTTGTGGTGGGTTAGCAACAGCGTTAGCAGCTAATAAACCAATTCAATATTGTTTAAAATTTGCAACCGCTGCAGGGGCACTTGCAGCCACAAAGGCAGGTGCTGTGCCTTCATTGCCTACAGAGAATGAGATATTGTCAATGCTTGCATCGGTGCAGTAAGTTCTAGCCATGATTAAAAATGGAATTTTGCATCCACAACTTGCATCACTGCTTGCAAGATTTCGACATGTAAATGCAATTGCAATTGTTGATGGACCTTTTCCGACCTATCCAAATGTTGAAACCATTGAATTGGCGATTACAATGGGCTGGCCAACCATCCCTCAAGTATTAGATGAAATTTTGCCAAAGCTAGAAATTACATCACTACTGCTGGCCAATGAGTTTTCAGAAAAAGTTGATAATAAAACTGTGCAGGATTATTTGAAGCACCACCAAGGAATTCCCACCACTAAAATCCCCCACTCTGAGTTCAAAATTCAGGTAGGCCAGTGCCTGGGGATAATCCACACGGGAGATCCAATTCCATATAGCTCAGTTATCCTCAAATCAGGTTGATTATAACTTTTTCGTAAGATTCACCCTTTTTTAAACCCCCCACTTTTATCTCAGGCATTCTTTAACTAGGCTCAGCCCAGTTCGCACGTAAGCGAACACCTATAGGAGGAAATAAATGAAGTCAAAGTTCACACGTAAAGCGTTTGTAGCGCTTTTAGCTGTGTCAGCTTTAGTTCTTTCAGCATGTTCATCTGGTTCAGATGATGCAGCTGGCGGAGATGTAAAGGTAACTCTGATTACTAAAGATCAGACCAACCCATTCTTCGTAGCAATGATTAAGGGTGCTAAAGATAAGGCAGCTGAGCTAGGTGTTGATCTGACAGTTGGATCAGGTAAAGAAGAGGGTGACGATGCTGGACAAATCGCATTAATTGAAAACGCGATCTCAGCAAAGCACGCTGGAATTCTTATCACTCCAATGTCAGTAAACGTTAACTCAGCAATTACAAAGGCTCGCGAAGCTGGCCTATTTGTTATCGCACTAGACACACCAACAGATCCTGCTGACATCGTTGACATCACATTCGCAACAGATAACTGCGAAGCTGGTGAGTTAATCGGTAAGTGGGCAGCTGCAAAACTTGGTGGCAAGAAGGCAGTTATTGCACTTCTAGATATTTTTGATG
>CAYFKM010000034.1:0-9333 GCA_964344025.1 uncultured Candidatus Nanopelagicus sp.
AAGGAAGTGGCATCGACACAATTGTTGGCTTTGGTAAATCAAATACCTTTCCAATATTAACGAGAACTACCTTTAAAAAATTAGCTAAAGGTGATCTGGCATTACTAACTATTGCACCTCGCTATGAGGGGTATCACGGAGTAATTGGTAGACCGATTGCAGTCGGTGAGCAACCAAAGGAGATTAAATTTGCAATTGAAAGTGCGATTAAAGCATCTGATGCATCGGAAAAGATGTTAAAGGTGGGAGCAGTTGGTAGAGATATCTCAGGAGCTGGTTTATCAGTATTAAAAGCAGCCGGCCTACTTGAGGTTTGTCGTTACTCTGGCATTCACAGTATCGGCACCTCTGAGTTTGAACCACCAATTCTTACCTCAGTATCTGATTTTGTCCTACCAAACAACAGCTTTATCTCAATTGATGTGCCACTTTTTATGACAAGTTGGGGTGGCTTTAGAGTTGAAACTGGTTATATGGTTTCAAATACTGGTGTTACAAGATTTTCAAAGAGCAGGCCAGAGTATATTCAAAAGTAAAAAATTACTTTTTGCTACCAACTTTGCCAGTATTTTTCTTAGTAGCGAAGGCAAAGATGGCAAGGCCAACTACTAATGCCCCAGCGCCAACTCCGTAGGAGATAACCTCACTAGCCCGATTAGAGTCTACAAATATGCCAACAAAGACCACAGCGATAATGGCAACTACTACTCCAATTAACTTTGACTTTAAATCATCTAGATCTTCAACCCTTAGCCAAGGCGGCACTTGAATATTGGTATCAATAAATAACTCATAAAGTCCAAAGCCAATTACTAGTAGTACTGTGCCAAGCAGGATGGCATCAATTGCAGTTAATACATCCACAATTACTATCTTTAAACTACTTTGATCAGATAGGGAATCAATAACCACTGCCACCATCTCAACAGAGCCCTGCACCATCAAAAGTAGTGCACCTAAGATTGAGGCAAAGGCGGGAATAACTACGGCATACCTAGTTACCTCAAGCAAGCGCTTCATATCCGGTAATGGTAGCCGAACAGTAGTTAGTTGATATAGAACCAATTGATATTAAATATGAAACCAATTACCTGTAAATTTCCATCTAAATAGGATGTGGTGCTCAGTTGGGCCATCAGATATAGTCCAAGCTTATGAGTAACTTAGCTGGCAAGATCGCTCTTGTTTCAGGTGCAGGTTCTCCTGGTGGCATTGGCTTTGCCATTGCAAAATCCTTATCCGCACAAGGTGCGTCAGTAATAATCACCTCAACTACAGATCGTATTTATGATCGGGCCAAGGAGATTGGTGCAACTGGATATATCTGCGATCTAACTGATAGTAAAGCGACCGAGCAACTAGTATCAAAGATATCTGCCTTAGATATCTTAATTAACAATGCTGGTATGAGCTCTATTACCTCACCCCTTGCAGAAGATGAAGCATCTGATCTAAGTAAGATCACAGTAGATGGCTATAAGCGGGGGATTGCTAGAAATTTAGATACAGCCTTTAACTTAAGTAAGGCATCCCTTGGCCTACTTAGAAAATCTAAGGCTGGTCGAATAATTATGATCTCATCTACCACCGGTCATCTAATGGCAATGCGTAATCAAGCAGTGTATGCAGCGGCAAAGGCTGGACTAATTGGTTTTACTAAAGCCTTAGCGGTCGATGAGGCAATAAATAAAATAACAGTTAATGCCATACTTCCTGGTTGGATAAAGACAGATACTCAAAATGAGTTTGAGTATCAACAAGGTTTAAAAACCCCACTTCAAAGATCAGGATCAGTTGGTGAGGTTGCATCCCTTGCTACCTTCCTAGCATCAGATGGTGCTGCCTACATAACTGGCCAAGCAATTGCCGTAGATGGTGGTAACTCCATTGCGGAGGAGCGGGGGTAAAGTTTTCAAACTACATTTTTGCCACAATATAAATCATTGAATCTAAGAAGATAAAATTGGTTAATTACTTTCTTTGCCTTACCCACAAGCTTTGAGCTAAAACTTCGGCAAAGCTGGTTTCAGCTAACAATCTAACAATTGGATTATTATCATGTTTATATCTAATCGCAGTTGCAATCTTTGAGTTTTCAAAACCTATAGCTAAAACCTTACTCTCTCGCTTTAAACACCACTCTAATAATTGATCCTCCCAAATAGATCCTGGGAAAATCACCGCACGATAATCTAAGGTTTTAGTTAGGTAAACATCAACATGGCTCCAATCTCCAGTCTCACAGGCAACTGCCGAGATTCGAGGACACTCCCTAATCATTAAAGCACTTTGTTGGGCAGAGCAAAACCGATCCATCGGAGCAATAAAAAAAGCACCAGCAGGAGATGAAATATGTTTCTCTAATATCGGCAGCCACTCATTTGATCGCGCATAGATATCTGCAATTGCCTCAGCGGCTAAAACTATTTGGTTATCAATCTCTGTAATCGTATTAAGGCTTTGAGCTAATTTTAATAAAGCGATATGTGTAGCTAAATAAGTAAGGCTGGCTACGCCAGAGCTCTCTAATTGGGCTGCTAAATCAATATGATATGAGTTTGATAAATTTGTATTACTCAGCCATATCTTTTCTCGATAACCCAATGCCTTTTCAAACGAACTCTTACTTTCAATTGAGTTACCAGATGCTGAAATCATGATCAATGTCTTGTTCTTATTTGCTTTTGGTGGGGTGGGATTACTGGCTAGAGTGAAGTTGGCATTAATTCCGGCTGCTTGCAACCTAATAGCAATCGCTTGAGCTGCATATGCAGATGAGCCCATACCCATAAAATCAAGAACTTGATTGGATAAATCTGGCCAATTGTATTTGTGGTTAGCCAATTGATAGGCAAACTCACTTTTTTTTGCTAAATCTTCACCAAATTTAATTGGATCCATAATTTAGCTCCTTCATAAATTTAATTGCAAACTCAGGTGCATAAGCCCATCTTGGTAGAAATTTAGCGGCGTAGGTACGCTCTCGATCTTGGGTGGTGAGTATTAGTTTATTTAATTGTTTTAGATCATACTCTTCATTACCAAAGTAAAATTCCAAATACTGCCTCACACTATTAGTAATCCAAGTTTTAACAAGATTAAGATCTGCACCATATTTATTAGCAACAGCTCCCACATGAAAAAATGATGCACACATACGTGCTAGATCATATAACCTATCAAAGTTTTCAGGCTGATTTAGCAGTGGGTCACCCTCAAAATCAATTACCCATAATTGATCACTTGTGGGCTGTTTTAAGATTTGACCAATATGAAAATCACCATGAATTTTGCCACTTAGTGCAGCATGCATACTCTTAGTTAACTTCGCTAGCTCAGAAATCCACTTACCACCTAAATTATTTTTTGCTTTCTCAACACACCAACTCCAACCATCTTCTGCCTGCAAAATATATTGATTGGCGGTAGCAAGTAGGTGGCCATTCCAAAAAATATGTCCGATTAATTTCGGTAGGTATGGGAAATTACTATTAGTAAGGAGCAACTCCTTGGCGGGTGCTGGATTATCCTCAATTTGTAATTGCCATTTAACAATTACCTTCTCATCTAAGACAAATGATTGATTACTCTGATCAGCTGCAATAACTCGTTCTTGAGTGAGGGGTAAAAATTGCTCTACCTTGATGGTTGATGTAAGCCCGACTAAGGAGTGAGAGTTTAAAAGTTTAATATTAAATTTATCCTCAGAATCCGCTCTTCTAAATTGATTACTATCTTTAAGACTTTTTATTACAGGTGCTAGGAATTTACGACCGGCTGATTCAAAGATTATGACACTACTTTCTGCATCGACTGGAATTTCAGCGATTAGATCACCAGGTTGTGAAATCAAATCTTTCCGAGATTTTGGCAATACCGCTTGGCATTGTGACACGCTTAAGCGCATGGAATTTTCGCTCTATTAATCAATTATTTAGATTTATAAGTCAAGCCAACTTTTTCAATCACAGCTGAGGCAACTGCTAAGCCATCGTGAGATTGAATATATTTTGCATTTTCACTCATTTTTTTCTGTAGTGCAGAATCAGTTAGTAATTTTTCTAGCGCATCATGCATTTGTTGGTCGGTAAATGTATAGGTGGCAAGTCGGATTCCAAATCCCAACTCATGCATACGTTGGGCATTGTCATATTGATCCCAAAATAGAGGCAGTAAAATCATCGGCTTGCCATAATGCAAAGCCTCAGTTGTAGTGTTATTTCCACCATGTGTGATCACTAGATCAACCTTAGGAATTACATTTGTTTGCGGTAAGAATTGAGAACCCACCATATTATCTGCCAATTCAATCTGATCATGTTGTGGCCCTTTACTGACAATAAATTTATGCTTGCTCTTGGCAAGAGTTGAGACGAGTCTGCGCATCAACTCAACATCAGCAGAGCCCAGTGAACCAAGGGATAAATAAATTAACTTTTGATCTGGATTGCGCTTTGCAACCGCATGCGGAATCTCATACTTATCATCTGTCTCTCGCACACTTGATTCCATACGAGTCCAGTTCTTACCCAATGGCCGCTCTTTATCGTAATCTGCAACCTTCGGAAATACATAAAGGTTTGCATCCTTAGATTCATGAATAAACTCTAACTCTGCTAATGCTGGTGCTCCTTGCTGTTGCACCCAATTATTAAAATCTTGCCACATCCCATAATGGGTGCGCTTATACTCATCTTTAAACTTACGCCAGTTAGAGTTATCATTTGCCGGATAACCAGAGAATGGTGGCGCAATTTTTTCACCCTTTATCTCAAGTGGATTACAAGAGACGATTCGGATAAATGGCTTACCCGCAGTTAAAAGTGCTGGAAATGCCACCACATTATCCTCAACTATTACATCTGGATTTACCCTAGCAATAATTTGGCGAAGTTGTGGTTCACAGTAAATTGCACCATCAATTAATGCCTGCCAAGTTGGTTTGATAAAACTTTCCAGTTGTTCAATAGTTGGTTTTCTAAACTCTGGTGCGGTAGTTCTAATAAAATCTGTCCAAAATTGGCCAGCATCGGCATTGGCATCTGCTGGTGCAGGTGGTGCTAAGTTGACTAAATCCTCTTCAAATCCAAGTTTGGTTAATTTTCCAGCCCATGAGGCCTCGGCCGCAAAGACCACACGATGACCTAACTTCGCTAATCGATGGCCAATGCCAATACATTGATTAGTTGGTCCATATGCAGATTCAGGCATAAATAAGACGGTCAGCTTTTGGTTGGCCATAGGTCGATATCCAACCGCATCGGCTAACTGGTTGTAAATACCTTGGTAAAGCAAAAGTTACCTTCCGCTTTTGCAAAATACCCTAGTAAAACCACCACTTTTTCTCTAGCCTTACCAACTAGGGGCTTTACTGATTAAATAAAACACTCAATTACGGGTGTTACCTCGAAGGGATGGTAATGCGAAATTCAATTAAAGGTGCAATTGCAATAATTGCAAGCGCTGCGCTATTTACATTAACTGGATGTGGCGGTTCAGGTTCATCAGCAGCCAAATTAAATCCAGATGCAGATCTCTCTACCCAAACACTTACGGTAAGTAACTGGGCCGCTTACAACCCAGAGGATTTACCAGCAAAGTTTGAAGAGAAGTTTGGTACCAAGGTAAAGATTACAAACCACGCTACCAATGAAGAGATTATGGCGAAGTTAACTGCCGGTGGTGACTCTGGTATCGATGTGGCATTTGTCTCTGGCCAATTTGCTCAAGCGCTCGCCGCACAAGGGTTAATTGAGAATTTAGATAAATCCTTTATCCCTAACTCTGCCAATTTAGTACCAGAGGTTGCCAATTTAACCTATGACATAGGTAATAAGTACTCAATGCCATACTCCTGGGGAACAACTGGTATTTGTTATCGCGCAGATCTAATGAAGGGTAATGAGCCAACTAGTTGGAATGATCTATTGCTGCCTAAGCCACAATATAAGGGCAAGGTCACGATGCTAGCTACTGAGCGTTGGTTGATGTTACCTGCTCAAAAGGCGCTAGGTTTTTCCGTTAATACTCAAAGTGAATCTGAGATGGCACAGGTTAAAGATCTTTTAATCAAAGCTAAATCAAATCTACTTGCCTACGATGACACCACCTTCTATGAGCGCTTAGTCTCAGGTGAGGCGGTAATGGTTGAGGCTTGGGATGGTTGGTGCAATTATGGAATTGCTAAAAATAAAAATATCAAATTCATTGTGCCAAAAGAGGGCTCAGATCTATGGGCCGACACGATGGTGGTATTAAAGAGCTCAAAGAATAAAGAGGCAGCTCACGCCTTTATTAACTACATATTGGATAAGGATGTTCACTCCTGGGTAGTTGATAATATTCTTTACAAGGTTCCAAACTCTGCTGCAATGCAAAAATCTCTACCAGCACTAGCTGCTGATTTCCCTAATATGACAATCACTCCAAGTGAGTTGTTAAAGGGAGAGGGATTGGTAGATCTTGGCAAAGCCTCAACTTTGTATACCAGAATTGCTACGGAAGTAACTGCTAAGTAATTAACTTTATTTCAAAGGTTAATTACTTTTAATTAGGTAGTCCTAGGCTACTTATAGTGAGATCTGTAAAGAGCTCTGCTACCTCCAGCAACAAAGGAGTATCTAGCACCGGGCGCGATTTAATAACCTCTCGCGTCCGGTTAGCTAGATTAGTTTTTCTAGCCCCCGGATTGATCTATATCGCAATCTTTATGATTATTCCGCTGGGAATATTAATCGCCTATACCTTCTTTACTCGTGGGACATATGGCGGGGTAGATTTCATATTTACTTTAGAAAATTACACCCGCGCCTTAGATTGGCTTTACCTCTCAGTACTTTTTGAGTCAATTTTAATTGCAGCTATAACCACACTTCTTGCCTTTTTAATTGGCTTTCCAGTTGCATATGCGGTGACCAAACTTCCAAGTAATTGGCAAAATATTATGTTGGTATTAATTGTTTTACCCTTTTGGAGTAATTTTTTAATTAGAACCTATGCCTGGATAGTTTTATTAAATACTCAAGGGTTTTTAAATCAGGGACTTATTAATCTTGGCGTATTAGATCAACCGCTCTCACTTTTATATAACCCAGGGGCGATAGTTTTAGGTCTGTTATATGCCTACATCCCGCTAATGATTTTGCCGATCTACTCAGCCTTAGTGCGCATAGATCCCTCACTTAAGGAGGCGGCGATAAATTTAGGCGCCACCTCCGCCCAAGCCTTTCGCCAAATCACATTACCTCTTGCCCTACCTGGGGTATTGGTGGGCAGCATCTTTGTCTTTGTGCCCTCTATTGGAAATTTCATAGTGCCAGAGCTACTCGGTGGTGGTAAGACAATTATGGTTGGTAACTTAATTAGAGATCAGTTTTTAAAAGCTAGAGATTGGCCATTTGGCTCAGTGCTGGCACTTTCAATGGTACTTATGTTGTTGATCTTATTTATTTTGCAGGCAAAGATAAATCGCCGGGTTGGAGCAGGCAGCAATGGTTAAAAATCTTGGCCGGCTTAAATTTGCCCTAATATTTATTTTAATATTTTTATATCTTCCAATTGCGGTGATGATCTTTATGTCCTTTAACTCCTCCGATGCCCCCTTTACCTGGAGTGGATTTAGCACTAAGTGGTATGTGGAGTTAATCAACTCACCCGATATTATTTTAGGGTTTAAAAACACATTAATTGTTGCAATTATCGCAACCATTTTAGCTACCACCCTGGGCACATTATTAGCGGTTGGTATTACTAGATTTCAGCGCTCTACCACCATTGAAGCCATCGCCTTAATGCCGGCAATCTTTCCAGATTTAGCCTTAGCAATTGGGCTATTGATCCTATTTAATCTCCTTTATCTACCACTTGGATTACATTCAGTAATTATTTCCCACGCCTTATTTTGTGCTGCCTTTGTTACCGCAATTGTTAGGGCTAGGTTGTTGCAGTTAGATCCAGCGTTGGAGGAGGCGGCTGAGGATTTAGGAGATAGCGCAGTTGGTAGATTTTTTCGCATCACCCTACCCTCAATTAAGCCTGCGGTAATTGCAGGTGCCTTACTCTCATTTACGCTATCAATTGATGAGTTTGTAATCGCCTTTTTTACCAATGGTCCAAACTCACCAACGCTACCGATAGTAATTTACTCAATGGTTAGATTTGGCGTCTCACCAGAGATTAATGCCTTAGCCTCAGTAGTTTTAGTATTAAGCGCCACAATTGTGATAATCGCCCAACGAAATGTTAAGGTCAAGGATCAATTATGAGTAATTTTCTAAGCATAAGTAATATCAGCAAGAGATTTGATCAAATCCAAGCCTTAGATAATGTCTCCTTAGAGATTAAAGAGAATGAGTTTTTTGCCCTACTTGGTCCCTCTGGCTGTGGCAAAAGCACCTTACTTAGATTATTAGCTGGCTTTGAAGCAGCAGATTCTGGACAAATTTTCCTAGCTCAAGCTGATCTACTTAAAGTTGCAGCTAATAAGCGGCCAGTTAACTTAATGTTTCAATCCTATGCGCTATTTCCCCATCTATCAGTGTTTGAAAATGTGGCTTATGGCCTGCGCCGAGAGCAATTACCAAAGGATGAGATTGATAGTAGAACGGTTGAGGTTTTAAAAACTGTTAATTTATTAGAGTTTAAAGATAGAAGGCCAAATTTACTATCCGGTGGCCAAAAGCAACGAGTTGCCTTAGCTAGAGCCATAGTTAAGCGACCTAAGATTTTATTACTTGATGAGCCATTATCTGCCTTAGATAAAAAGGTACGTGGGGAGATGCAGTTAGAGTTAAAGCGATTACAAAGTGAGGCGGGTATTACCTTCATTATCGTAACCCATGATCAGGAGGAGGCGATGTCGATAGCGGATCGAATTGCGTTAATGGATCAAGGTAAAGTAATTCAGGTTGATACCCCAGTAAATCTTTATACCAAGCCAAAAAATAGATTTGTGGCAGATTTTATCGGCACCAGCAATATCTTTACCGGAACTTTAAATAAAGCAAACTCAACAATTACCCTAACCTCCACAACAATTGAACTGCCAGTAGTTGTATCTGGCCAAAATGATAACTCCCAGCAACTCTTAGTAATTAGACCAGAGAGTATTCAAATTACCGCTACTAGCTCACAATCTAATAACTCAACCCCATTATTGACTGGCAAGGTAGTGGGCTCTAATTTTTATGGCGACTCTTGTTTATACTTTGTTGAGTGTGGTTTATCGCAACTACTTAAGGTGCAATCAAAACAATCAGATCAATTAATGGTGGGTGCTAGCTGTAATATAAGTTGGCAAGCTAGCGACTCGATATTATTGCCGCACAATTAAAC
>CAYFKM010000035.1:0-442 GCA_964344025.1 uncultured Candidatus Nanopelagicus sp.
ACTTTGATCTAATCTAGAGTTTTCAATTGCAATTGATAGATCAAAAAATGCTGGCACCCATCTACCACCTGCTTTAATCTTTTCTACTCTAGCAATTGCAGCTGGGCTCATAATTGCAATCCATAAGCCACCATCGGAGGCAAAGGATTTTTGGGGCGCAAAGTAGTAGCAATCTGATTGGGAAATATCTACCTCTAATCCACCCGCTGCGCTGGTGGCATCTACAAGTACTAACGCAGAGTCTGCACCAGCTGGTCGTTTTATTGACATCATCACACCGGTGCTAGTTTCATTATGAGTAAGCGCATAAGCATCGATGCCACCTTCAACCTTCACCTCTGGATGAGATCCGGGCTCGGCTTTAATAATTGATGGCTCTGAAATCATTGGTGCAGCAGATGCGCAGCTTGCAAACTTAGATGAGAACTCACCAAATACTAGG
>CAYFKM010000035.1:452-9249 GCA_964344025.1 uncultured Candidatus Nanopelagicus sp.
GGTAGCAATATCCCAAAACGCAGTAGAGCCGCCATTACCAATGATTACCTCATATCCTTGCGGAAGAGAGAATAAAGATTTAAGACCGCTTCGAACTTGGCCAACCACCTCTTTAACTGGCTTTTGGCGATGGCTTGTCCCTAAAACTTTCTGATAATTAGTAGCTAAGTTAGTTATTGAATTTGGCAAAATTTTTGATGGACCGCAGCCAAATCTGCCATCAGATGGTTTTAAATTATCTGGAATTTTTATACTACTCATATTTTTTTCCACTCACCATCAAATATTAGGGGTTAAGCCTAATGCGCTGCCAATTATTATTCTCACCTCTCACATATTGGATGCGATCATGAAGACGTGAGTATCTGCCTTGCCAAAACTCAATTGATCTTGGATTAACAACATAGCCACCCCAATTAGGTGGTGTTGGAATAGTTGAATTCTCAGGCCACTTGCTTTCAAACTCTTTAAATTTTTTCTCTAACTCATCTCGTGAAGAAAGTTGTGTTGATTGCTCACTTGCCCAAGCACCAATTTGAGATGTGCGGGGGCGGGTTGCAAAGTAAGCCTCACTTTCACTGCGTGAAATTTTTTTAGCACCTCCTAAAATTATTACCTGTCGCTCCATGGCATACCAGGGAAAGAGCAGTGAGACATTGCTGTTATCGGCAATCGCCTTTGCTTTATTTGAGCCATAATTGGTAAAGAAGGTAAAGCCATCTTGCGTTAAATCTTTTAGTAAGACAGTTCTACTACTTGGTCCATCACTTGTAACAGTTGATAAGACCATGGCATTTGCCTCCACCACAATCTCATTAGCAGCTGCATCTGCTAGCCAGGAGTTAAATAATGCAATTGGTTCAGCTGGTAGATCACTTTCGACCAATCCCACCTGGCCATACTGGCGGCGCATAGCGCTGATATCTTGCCTACTTGTCATACTCGTTATTTAACCCCATCTAGATCTGATTTGTGGCATTACCGCCTAGGTAGCACAATACGAGCATTGTAAAGAGTTATTTAACGGTAAGGGAGTGAGTAAAAAAGTGGCCGATGATTTTAAGCCTGGGCTTGAGGGTGTAATCGCTTTTGAATCGCAGATTGCTGAGCCGGATAAAGAGGGTAGTGCGCTTAGATATCGCGGCGTAGATATTGAAGATTTAGTTGGTCGAGTTACCTTTGGCAATGTTTGGGGATTATTAGTTGATAATGAGTTTAATCCAGGTCTGCCACCAGCTGAGCCATTTTTAATTCCAGTTCATACTGGAGATGTTCGAGTTGATGTGCAATCTGCAATTGCAATGTTGACCCCTGCTTGGGGATTAAAACCACTTCTTGATATTTCAGATGAAGAGGCAAGAAATAATCTAGCTAGAGTTTCAGTGATGGTGCTTTCCTATGTTGCCCAATCTGCTAGAGGAACTATTGCATCTGCAATTCCGCAATCAGAGATTGATAAGGCTCATACAGTTGTAGAGCGGATGATGATTCGCTGGCGAGGAGAGCCAGATCCAGTACATGTTCGTGCAATTGATGCCTACTTTGTCTCAGCTGCTGAGCATGGCATGAACGCCTCAACATTTACTGGCCGAGTTATTGCATCAACTGGTGCTGATGTTGCCGCCTCAATCTCGGGTGCAATTGGTGCTATGAGTGGACCATTACATGGTGGTGCTCCAGCTCGGGTACTTTCAATGATTGAAGCGGTTGAAAAAACTGGAAATGCTGAAAGCTATGTGAAATCTATTTTGGATAAGGGTGAGCGATTAATGGGATTTGGCCATCGGGTGTATCGGGCTGAGGATCCTCGCGCTCGCACATTGCGCCGCACTGCAAAAGAGTTAAATGCTCCACGTTATGAAGTGGCGCTAGCATTAGAAAAAGCAGCGCTTGCTGAATTAAAATCTCGCCAACCAGATCGAGTACTAGAAACCAATGTTGAATTTTGGGCAGCAATTGTTTTGGATTTTGCTCAGGTGCCAGCAAACTTATTTACATCAATGTTCACCGCCGCTAGAACTGCAGGATGGTCAGCCCATATTTTGGAGCAAAAGCGCACCGGCAGAATCATTCGACCATCTGCCAGATACGTTGGACCAGGCCCACGTAAGCCAAAGGATGTTAAAGGTTGGGATGAGAGTGTGGAGTCTCTTCACTCCTAATTCAACCAAATTTGATTTAACTGGCACGATAAGCCAATGGGCAAGAGATCGATTATTTGGTTTCGTAGAGATCTTCGTATTTCAGACCACCCAGCACTCTTATCTGCCATATCTGAATCTGAAGAGATAGTCCCGGTATTTATTTTAGATCCAAAGTTAATTAAAAGTGGTGGTAGTAAAAGATTGGCATACCTTGCTCAATCACTAAGGGCGCTAGATGATTCATTAAATAATTCACTTCAGGTAATTTCAGGAAATCAGTTAACTGTGCTTAAAGATTTACAAAAAAGATATGATGCTGAATCTGTGCATATTTCAGCTGAGTATGAGCCATATGGATCAAAGCGCGATAAAGATATTGAGGCTGGTGGCGTTAAATTAATTAGGACTGGTTCACCCTATGCAGTAGCACCAGGACGAGTATTAAAACCAAGTGATAACACCCCGTATCGGGTGTATACCCCGTTTTATCGTGCTTGGTCTTTACATGGTTGGCGTGAACCAGCTGGGAAACCAAAGGAGATACCAACTGTAAAGGCAAATAGTGATTCAAGAGAGTTTCCAGATTGGAAACTCCCTGAAGGTGTAAGTATTAGTAAAGCAGGTGAGTTAGCTGCCATTGAAAGATTTAAACATTTTCAAAAAAATGGCTTAGATAATTATGATGAGGCTAGAAATCTTGCTGGTATTGACGGAACTAGCAAGATGAGTGCTCATTTAAAGTGGGGTGAAATTCATCCACGAACCTTGTTAGCACCACTTGGTAAAAGTAAAGCGCATGAAGTATTTCGCAAAGAGATTGCCTGGCGTGAGTTTTACGCTGATGTCTTATTTAATAACCCACATACAGAAACTGATTACTACGCCCCACAATTTTCTAAAATGAGATACGACAAACCTGGCGATCAATTTAAAGCTTGGTGTGAAGGAAAAACTGGCTATCCATTTGTAGATGCAGCCATGCGCCAATTATTAAAAGAGGGTTGGATGCATAATCGAACCAGAATGGTCGTGGCATCATTTTTAGTTAAAGATTTACACCTTGAATGGCAGCTGGGTGAGAGATTTTTTAGAGAGCATTTAATTGATTATGATGTTGCTTCAAACGCTCACGGCTGGCAGTGGACCGCAGGTTGTGGCACTGATGCCTCTCCTTACTATCGAGTCTTTAATCCAGTCGAACAAGGAAAGAGATTTGATGAGAATGGCGATTATGTCCGCAAATATGTTCCAGAGTTAGCACATCTAAAAGGAGTTGAGATCCATGAACCATGGAATGTTTTAGATGGATATTTAAAAGATTACCCACAGCCAATAGTTGATCATGCAACTGAAAGATTGGAATCACTTGCTCGCCTGGATGAGATCAAAGCAAGCAAACCACTGCCACCAACCAAGTAACTAAACTAAAAAGTTACTAAATTGCCATGGATCACTTTCATCGTATTTACGATTGTTCCAGCCCTTAAATAAATCATTGCGATGCATTAGCGGATCCCAATCGGCAGCCTCTGAGTGATAACCACCCCAATATTTTTCGGCATAATTTAAAACTTCACGCCAAGGCAGTTCATCAGGAACTCGATATCCGGCATTTGGATTAGCCATTGCCCAAGCAACTGCGGCATAAACTGCACTTGCAACTTGTACTGTTGTGGCAGATTGTTTTGGAACTAATTTTCTTGATTCATGAATATTTAATAAAGATCCAGTCCACCAAGATTTGTAGGGATGGCCCATAAGTAATACCCCGAGGCGATCATCACCATCAATAATCTCCTCATTCATAATTCTTTGATTTGGAGTTAAATCCCATTGGCGCATCTCTAACTCATGCATAGAGGCGACGGCGGCATCTGTTGGACAGTATGCATAGTGAACAGTTGGGCGATACACAGCCTTATTTCCATCCCAAACAGTTAGGTGATCACTGATTGTGAAGGCTTCACCATGTCTAATTACCATGCCAGTGGTCTCCATATTTGGCACCCATGATCTAACCCAAGTTTTTGCACCAGGCTGAGCAATACAGATTTGGTTTTTTGGTCCAGTTGGATGCTCATAACCATTAATTGGAAGGGTTTTTTCATGGGTTCCCCAACCTAATTCAGCCGGAGCAATTCCCTCTTCATAAAATCCTTCTACCGACCAAGTATTAACAAACTCATTTACCTGCTTGGGCTGATCTGAAATTTGAGTATCCCGCTCGGCAATGTGAATTACTTTTACATTTAATTTTTGGGCAAGTGTTGGAAAGTTTTCAGTACTAAGCGCCTCGGCAACACCAGTTGCAGCTTTACCCTCTTTTACAGCACGGGTTGCAATATCAAATAATGCTTTTTTTGTTAGATGCGAAACTAATCCTGGATTAGCGCCATGTTCAACAATTGCTGTTGGCCCTTTACCGCCCCAAGTATCGGTAAGTTTACGAAGCTTCATATGGCGCCAATAAAGTGTTCGTTCAGTTGGATTTCTAGCTGCACCAGCAGCGTATGGATCCCACTCTTCAATGGATGTGTTTAAATAAATAACTCCATGATCATGAGCCCAGCCAATAATTGCATTGGCATCAATATTCCATGCTAAATCTAATAAAAAATCGCCAGCTGATAAGTATTTGGATAAGAATTGATCCATATTTTCACGGGTCAATTGATCTTGAATATATGTTGCTCCAGCTGCTATGGCATCTGAAACTCGTCCTCGGTTATCACGCATATCTGCAATCGTGATCTGTTTGGCATCAACTAAATGCTCAATTAAAAGTGGTAATACACATTGTGATACTGAACCTGCACCTAAAACCAGAACTCGATTTTGGAAACGTGATGCCAATTAGGACCCCCAATTTCTGTGCTAAACCATTTAGCCAGTGAAGATTAACCTATTTTTTTCCGTTCAAGTACGCCAAAGAAGGCTGCCAACATTATTTCGTTTGGCTTCATACATCGCCGAATCTGCTCGCCGAAGTGACTCAGCGGCATCTGCCTCCTGGGCAATTGGCGCATAACCAATACTGACATCGATTTTTTCCTGATAATTTGCCAATGAGATCGGGTAGCTAAGTGTGGCTCTTAAAGCTAACGCTAGTTCATTAGCCTCTTGTTGGGAGATAGAAGCAATAGCACCAAACTCATCGCCACCTAATCTTGCAATCAGCGCATCGGTTGGTAGCGCCCTTGAGAATCTGATCGCCACCTGCTTAAGTAATTGATCACCGGCTTCATGGCCAAGTGTGTCATTAATCCTTTTAAAGCCATTTAGATCCAACAAAAAAATATAGCCAGATTTTAATTTGTTTAATTCTGCTAGAAAATTTCTTCTATTTGATAAACCTGTTAACTCATCGGTTCTAGCCAAAATCCTCTCCGTACCTGCGGTATTGGCCTCAGAGAGCGCAAAACTCATTCTAATAAAAGCTAATGCAATAGTAATAAAACCTGGAAGTAGAATAAAACTTGGAAAATATCCAGGTTTCAATGCTGCAATTCCTAGTAATGAGCTACTTGCGATTAAAGAGATTGTAGCGCTGTAAGAAGAAATTTTTTCAGAAAACTTACTCACTCCTGAGTCATAAGAAAGTGAAAGTGAAATAAGTATTAGTCCAGCTATCCAGCCATCATCTGTTATTGAACCAAATGTATAAGTTGCATTTAAAGATGACCAAATAAAGAAAAGATCAGATAATGAAAAAAGTAATAATCCGCCACATAGTAAAAGAGATCTAATTCCGATTGGGCTTAACAATGCATAAGCTAAAGCAATAGCTAAAATTACAATATCCCCAACTGGATAAAGAATTGAAATAAAAACTTCAAATGCACTTCCCTCAAATCCAATCATCGCAGGTTTTAGAAGAAACGCAGTTAATACTCCAGTTAATCCAAAGGTGATAATGGTGGTATCTAGTAATTCAAGTGCTTTAATTTTAAATCTTTGGGTAAAACCACGGATGACAGCGAAGAAAATTAGCGGATAAAAGATTGAGTAGGAAAGTTCTGAAAACCATTGTGGGGTTTCAGATTTAAAAAATGATCCCCAGGTGGACAAAAAAGAACCTATACTCCAGATTAGCGCAGCTCCTCCGACTGCAAAAGCTGAGAACCTATCTGCTAAAACCGGAGCATTAAATGCAATTGCCGATGCAAGCAAGCCAACTAAGTTAAACAAGAGTAAATCAATAAGAATATTTGGTTCGGGAAAGATTAACCGAAGGATTAAATGAGATACCAATAAGAGGGTCGTCAACCATTTCAGTACTGAGTACCTCTGGATAGTTCTCATACTTAGATTTTAAAATAATTCAACCATTAAATGTAGGGGGATTGGGAATATATGAGTGGACGCACTCACAAGTTGCAGTTTAAATTTATGAAGAAGCACCCTTAGGTGAGCTTTAAGCAGTTGTAGCGGTAAAAACAGTTAATAAACCTAAATCAAAAACTATCTTTGTTTTCTTCTAACATTAATTCCAATTTTTCTAACTAAAGGTCTAGGGGCATATTGAGAAAAAATCGCCAAAGTTTTATATTGAAACCCGGGTACCGAAACAGCTTTATTCTTTTGTGCAGCACGCCAAGAGGTAGCAACTAATTTGTTAGCATCTAGCCACATAAAATTTGGTAATCCACTCATTCGCATTTTTCCTCTTTGATGAAACTCAGTTCTAGTAAACCCTGGGCAAAGGGCAGAAACCTTTACATTTGTACCTTTAAGTTCATTATTTAAATACTCAGAAAAAACTGTTAAGTATGATTTAGCTGCGCTATATGTACCACCAGCAATCCAACTTGCAATACTGCTTACGTTGACAATTACGCCTTTGTTTCGCTTGACCATGGCTGCAACTGCTACATGGGTAAGTCGCATTGGAGCGGTAACCAGCACATCTAAAAGCTCTTGTTCACGTTCAAGATCAGAGTCTAGAAAACTATCTTTAATGCCAAATCCAGCATTATTTATAAGCACATCAATTGGTTTAGATTTTACTGCTAATCGCTTTTCTACCTTGGCTAGTTGAAGCGATTTAGTTAAATCAGCCTTAATGGTTTCAACCTTAATTTTGTGCTGTTTTTTTAATTGATTTGCAATGTTGTTTAATCTTGGTAGGTCTCTTGCCACTAAAACTAGATCAAATCCTTGCTTTGCTAGTAAATGCGAATAAGCCGCGCCAATACCAGCTGTGGCACCGGTTATTAGCGCTGTTGCCATTACTTCACTATCCCCGATGCATCTTCTTCTCTGATATGCCATGAGGTTCCATACTCCTCAAGTAGATCAAGGAAAGGTTTTGATTCAAACCACTCAGGTCCATTAACTCCCTGTGGTTTCCAAATACCTTTATGGATTAACTCCAAGGCAATAACTGGATTAATTGCAGTCTGCCAGACCACTGCTTGATCACCAAACTCTTTCATTGACCAGGCATTATCAACTACATTGTAAATATAAACTGCTTTTGGATTACCTTCCTTATCGATACCTTTAACTAGAGCACCAGCGCAAGTTTTACCACGCATACGTTCACCTAAAGTTGCTGGATCTGGTAGTGATGCAGTTAGAAGATCTCTTGGTGAAACTGCAACTCCTTGAACCTCAACAGTTTCTTTTCTATCCATTCCCAACATATTGATTGTTTTTAAGATCGTAATGAACTCAGCACCCAATCCATACTTAAAGTTAACTTTCTTGGCATCGATTTTCTGTGGAATTAGCACCACCTCTTCGTGTTCAACATTTACGCACTCAACTGGTCCAATTCCCTCTGGAAAGTCGAAGATTTCAAGCTCGGAGAACGGAGTGGTGGTATACCAACCACGACCATCCTCCCAAACTAGTGGTGGATTTAAGCACTCTTCAATGGTGGTCCAAATAGAAAATGATGGTGCAAAGTCATAACCTTCAACTCTTAAATTTGATCCGTCTAAAATTGTGCAAGAGTCAATTCGGCTAAACATGTGTTCACTTGCATACTTGGCAAAAATATCGCTCATACCAGGCTCTACACCCATTCCAATTAAGGCGAAGATTTTTCGCTCATCCCAGTTGAAATCTCGGGCGAATTGCTCATCACCTAACTTAACGCCAGTTTCAGTGTATGGATAGTGAGGGTGCTTACGTGACAATGACATTGCCATATCAACATAATTAGTATTTTCAATTTCACATGCTAAAAAGATTGGCATTACAAATCGGGGGTCAACTGCATTAATAACTACATCTGGATCAGCTTTTCTAATCAGCTCTCTGACATCTTCAAGCTCAGCAGCATTAACCATTGCAGCAGAAAAGCGAGGGTCTTTTACCCGCGCCACAGCCTCTTCAGCTCTTGCAAGTGTACGGTCAGCAATCACCATTGATTCAATAAATGAACGACGTGATGCGATATTTGCTATCGCTCTACCAACTCCACCGGCGCCTATAACTAGGGCCTTCATAACAATCAACTCCAAACGAATTATCACTATTCTATCGCAGCAACAATTTAATGCCAAATTTACGCATGTTTTAACTGTAGTTATCAATTATTAAATTATTAACTTACAATTAAGGTAACTTTAATTTTTAACAATTAAATATTGTCCCCGTAGCTCAGTGGATAGAGCAACCGCCTCCTAAGCGGTAGGTCGCAGGTT
>CAYFKM010000036.1:0-9114 GCA_964344025.1 uncultured Candidatus Nanopelagicus sp.
GTAGATGGCGTCTACGGAGTTAAAACTGAAGCAGCAGTTAAAGAGTTTCAAAAATCAGTTGGAATAGTAGTAGATGGTAAATGTGGTCCATCAACTCTGATTTCATTAATGCGATTAGTAAAAACTGTGCAGGGTGGAGCACCTGGCGCTCTTCGAGAGAGCATTAAACACTCAGTTAGATCTCCAGCACTTGCAAATAAAGTCATTGTGATTGACCCAAGTTGGGGTGGAGATTTTGCTGGAGAGAGTTTTCATGGCGTAACTGAGTCTGAGGTAGTTTTTGATTTGGCGCAGCGGTTAGAGGGAAGGTTACTGGCACTAGGAGTAAATGTTGTCTTAACTAGAAGTAGTAAAAACTCACCATTAGAAAAAGAGCGGATTGCGATTGCCAACTCAGTCAATGCTGATTTATTAATTGCACTTAAGGTTGATAGTTACAAAAATGAAAAAGCTAATGGAGTAGCAACTTACTACTATGGCCGCGATGATAAGGGTGTTCACTCAGTTGTTGGTGAAAGATTTGCCAACCTAATTCAACGTGAGATTTGTGCTCGAACTGATTTATTAAATTGTCGAACCCATGCAAAAAGTTGGGATTTACTTAGATTGACTGTGGCACCGGCTGTAAGAATTGATTTAGGTTATTTATCTAATCCGCAAGATGCAAAACGATTAGCTAATGCGCAATTTAGAGATCAATTAGCAGAGGCGATGATTATTGCTATTCAGCGGCTTTATCTATCGGCTGAGGATGATGCTAAGACTGGAACATTGCGTATTTCCGACCTACGCAGAGCCGGTATTCGTAATTAATTTTCTAACCACCAATTAGTGTGGCAAACTTGGTTAATGAACTCAGGGCGAGATTTAAGAGTAGTTAAACCAATTTCTCCTGACCGGGTGCAAATTGGTGAGCCTGAGAATTTGCCAGAAAGATTTGCTCATCGCGCACTTGGAATGAAGGCAAGTGAGATTAGATCACTATTTGCTGTAGCCAGTAGACCTGAAATTGTCTCCTTAGCTGGTGGTATGCCAAATCTCTCTGCACTGCCAATGAATATGATGGCATCAGTTACTGAAAAGTTAATTAATGAAAATGGAGCAGAGGCGCTGCAATATGGCAGCGGTCAAGGACATCCAAAGTTACGTGAGCAAATTTGCGATGTGATGGCGCTGGAGGGAATTAAAGCTCACCCAGATGATGTAATTATCACTACCGGATCCCAACAAGCTCTGGATTTAATCTCCAGAATTTTTATTGATCCAGGTGATGTGGTTTTGGTTGAGGCTCCCTCTTATGTTGGAGCCCTTGGCACCTTTAAGCAGTATGAGGCATCGGTAGTTCATGTTGAGATGGATAATGATGGTTTAATTCCAGATGCGCTTCGCAATGCAATTAAAGTTACTAAAGCAGCTGGTAAGAAAATAAAGTTTTTATACTTGATTCCAAATTATCAAAACCCAGCAGGAGTCTTACTACCAGCTGATCGCAGAGGTGAGATTTTAGATATTTGTCGCGATGAGAAGATATTTATTGTTGAGGATAATCCATATGGATTATTGGGTTTTGATAAACCCTCTCCAAATGCGATGCGAGCAAGTGACTCTGAGAATGTTATTTACCTTGGAACCTTCTCTAAAACTATTGCCCCGGGTCTTCGAGTTGGTTGGGCATTAGTGCCACAATCTTTAAAGGAGAAGATGGTAATTGCATCTGAATCATCAATTCTTTGCCCATCAAACTTTACCCAATTAGTAATCTCTAGTTACTTGGCAAACCAACCTTGGCGAGATCAAATAGCAAGCTTTGCTAAGTTATATAAAGAAAGAAGAGATGCAGCCCTTGCGGCATTAGATAAGTACTTTCCAAAAAATGTTAAGTGGACAAAGCCAGAGGGTGGTTTTTATATTTGGATTACCTTGCCACCTGAAATTGATGTCAATGCTTTAGTACCAAAAGCGATTGCTGCCAAGGTGGCGTATGTGCCTGGAACCGCCTTTTACGGTGATGGCTTAGGCTCCTGGTCGCTTCGGATTTCCTATTGTTATCCAACACCAGAGCGCATTACCGAGGGCATTAAATCTTTATCTGAGGTTATAAAGGCTGAGATGCAAAACCGGCAAATCAACTAATTTTTCTTAATTACCTTATTAATCCGCTCTAAATCCTCAATAGTGGCAAACTCAATCACAATCTTTCCCTTTTTCTTGCCCAACTCAACATTTACTCGAGTATCTAAGTAATCAGATAACTCATCAGAGATCTCTTTAATTTTTGGTGAGGTTAATTTTCCTCGCTTAATTGAACCAGTTGACACTTTGGCACTACCTGATGCAACAATCTCCTCTACCGCTCTTACGGTAAGCCCTTCAGAGACAATTCGATTAGCTAAATTTTCAATCTCTCTTTGATCAGTTAGTGATAAAAGTGCCCGCGCATGCCCGGCTGAAATTACCCCAGCTGCGACCCGCCTTTGCACAGTAGCTGGCAGATTAAGAAGTCTCATTGTGTTTGTAATAGCTGGGCGAGATTTACTCAATTTATTTGCTAACTCATCATGGGTATAACCAAAATCATTTAACAATTGTTGGTAGGCAGCACCCTCTTCTAATGGATTTAATTGGCTTCTATGAATATTTTCAATTAATGCCTCGCGTAGTAGTTGATCATCATTTGTTTGTCTAATAATTACTGGAATTGATTTAAGGCCTGCTAACTTTGCTGCGCGATATCTGCGCTCTCCCATAATTAATTGATACTTACCATTACCAATTGATCTAACTACTGGTGGTTGAAGTAAGCCAACCTCTTTAATTGAAAGTGCAAGCTCAGCTAATTGATCTTCATCAAATACAACTCTTGGTTGCTTTGGATTTGCCGAGATTAAATTTAAATCAACCTCATTTCGATCTGCTACTAATACACCAGTTGCAGTTTTAATCTCTGGTGGGATATTTGATGCTGGAATTAATGCATCTAATCCTCTACCTAATCCACCTTTGCGAGCGCTCATTAGTTAAGCAGTTTCATTTCTTAAATTAATTGGCATCCCACCACGATTTGCAATCTCTCTTGCCACACTCAGATATGCAATTGCGCCAGGAGATGATGCATCATATGTCATTACAGTTTGGCCATAAGAGGGTGCCTCTGAAACTCTTACCGCTCTTGGAATTGGGGTGTTAATTAATTGTTGTGGGAAATGTTTTTTAACATTTTCAGCAACATCGCTAGCTAATCTAGTTCTACTATCAAACATGGTTAAAACAATCGTGCTTAAAATAATTTTAGGATTTAATCTCTTCTGCACCTCAGTTAAGGTTTCAATTAAAAGTGATAAGCCCTCTAATGAGTAGTACTCACATTGAATTGGCACTAACACCTCATCAGCTGCAGTTAGGGCATTAATTGTTAGTAGACCAAGACTTGGTGGACAATCAATAAATACATAATCAAATCTTTGTCCGGCATTTTGTTTAGCTGTTAAAAAAGTTTGTAAGGCAGTTTGTAATCTAAACTCTCTAGCAACTGTTGGGACTAATTGAATCTCAGCTCCAGCTAAATCAGAGTTTGCGGCAATAATTTCTAGGTGGGGAAAGTTGGCAACCTTTTGCACCACATTTGCCATTGGTAGATCATTAATTAACACCTCATAAATTCCTTCATTGGCGATCCGGTCAATACCAAAGGCGGTGGAGGCATTACCTTGGGGATCTAGATCAATTACTAATACCTTTAACCCACCCATCGAAAGTGCTGCTGCTAGATTTACCGCGGTGGTGGTTTTTCCTACCCCGCCCTTTTGATTGGCCACGGTAAAGATTCGGGTTTTGAGTGGCGCAACCATTGGCTCTTTAAGCCTTCGAATCCCAATAACTGGTTTTATCGGTAGGCCAGTTTCATGTGAAACATTGGTTGCGCTCATGGGCCAAAGTTAAGCACCTTTCCTTACCTCAACCACTCTAGCCACTGGCAGATTTGGCAGATTAATCTCGTGAAGTTGAGCCCTTGAGCCCTTTTTGAGCTTACTTTTATCCAACTCCTCTTGGGCTGACTCACCCTTTATGGCAAGCAAGCTGCCACCCTTTGGGATCATGTGCCAGCTAATGGCAATTAACTTATCTAATGGGGCAACCGCTCTAGCGGTGACAATCTCAAACTGTTTTTTTACTACCTCAGATCTAGCCCTAATTACCTCAATTGATAGACCCAAATCGTTGATAACCTCATTTAAAAAATCCACCCTTCTACTTAAGGGCTCAATCAGGGTTACCTTTAAATCAGGCCGAGCGAGTGCAATAACAACTCCAGGCAATCCAGCCCCGGAGCCAATATCAGCCACCCTTACCCCTTGGGGGATGATGGTGGTGATGGGAATGCAGTTAGCGATATGGCGCTGCCAGATTCGATCCCCCTCTTTGGGGCCGATTAAACCTCGCTCTATCCCCGGCCCAGCTAAGAGGGCGGCGTAGGCTTGAATCGGCTCCGAGCTACCCTGGAAGTAATCAAGTAGCTGCTGGCTTGGTTTCACGTGAAACTTAGGCTGGAAGTACTACTACACAGCGATCTGGCTCTTCCCCTTCAGATTCACTGGTTAAGCCAATCTCTTGAATGGTGTCATGAACCACCTTGCGCTCAAAGGCATTCATTGGCCGAAGCTTTATCGCCTCGCCAGTTGATTTGACCTCTTTGGCAGTCTCTTTTGCTAATTGAGCTAGCTCAGCCTTCTTATCACCTCTAAAGTTATCAATATCAAGCATCAACCGACTGCGCTCACCTAGTGAGGTTTGAACTGCCAATCTAGTTAACTCCTGGAGGGCATCTAATACCTCACCACGGCCACCGACTAGATGGCTTAACTTGCCACCGGAAATAGCAAGGGAGGCTCGATCATTTTCAACATCAATATCAATATCGCCATCTAAGTCGGCAATATCTAGTAGCCCCTCTAGATAATCAGCGGCGACATCACCCTCCTCCTCAAGTTGGGCGATCAAGCTCTTCTTATCCTTAACCTTCTCTTCAACTACCTCACTCATTTTTCCTCCAAAGTGTTATTTATACCTATTGTGTATTTTGATAGTTTTTGTACTGATTTAACTAACGCCTCTTTTTCTTCCGTTTTGGCTGCTTTCTCTGACCAGTTGGTTGGTTCTCAACAATTGTTGATCCACCTGCTTGGTTTTGCTTCTCATCAATTAAACCTTTAGCTGCTTTCTTGCGTTGTAGCTCCTCATATGCAGGTGAGCCTGGTGTTGGATTTCGCTTGATTACATAAAACTGCTGCCCCCAGGTCCAAAGATTTGTGGTTGACCAGTAAATTAAAACTCCGATTGGAAAATTAACCCCAGTTACTGCAAAAATAATTGGAAATAAATACAACATAACTTTTTGCTGCTGCAACATTATGTTGTTTGTCGAATCCATCTTTGGCATACCTTTAACCATTAATTGGCGTTGGGTAGTAAAGGTGGTAGCGGACATAAAGATTATTAAAACAATGGTAACTATCTTGGTTGTAGCATCACTTGATCCTAAAAAAGTTCCAGATAGTGGAGCACCAAAAAAATGAGCCTCTCTGGCAGAAGCTAAGTACTCACCCTTCATAAGTCCGCGAGCTTGATTTTGGCTAATACTGTTTAATACCCAAAAGAGTGCAAAAAATATTGGTGCTTGGGCCAAGATTGGAAAGCAGGATGCGAGTGGATTTGTCTTGTGCTCCCGGTATAGCTTCATCATCTCTTCAGATTGCTTTTGCCGATCATCCTTATACTTCTTTTGAATCTCTTTCATATGTGGGGCAAGAGCGGTTAATGCCCGCTGCGATTTAATCTGTTTAACAAATAATGGAATTAAGATAATTCTTATCAAAATAACTAAGGCAATAATTCCAACCGACCATTGCAAATCCTTATTATTGGTAAAGGCGAGTAAATCGTGGAAGGTAACTAGTACCCAAGAAACAGCGGTATATAAGGGGTTTAGGATTGAATCCATTAACTCATTTGCCTCTCTCTAATTACTGCAATTGCGCTTTGGGATGGGTAATCAACGCCGCCATGGGAGAATGGGTTGCATCTAATCACTCGCCAAAGCGTCATAAATACTCCCCTTACCCCAAACTCTCTAATTGAAAGCTCGGCATAGGTGGAGCAGGATGGGTAGTACTTACATCTTGGGGCAAAGGCGGGTGAAATAAATTTTCTATACCCTAAAATTAAAAGTATTAATAACCGCTTCACAGCTCCGCCCTATTGATCTTGGTAAATTTATTATTTATCTTTGCCACCAAATCTTCTACCTCGGCTGTGTAATTATTTTGTGCCTTTAAAACCCTAACCACCAACTTCAGATTGGTATTTAGGGTTGGTAATTGGTTAGCAAAGTTATGGCGTAATTTTCTACTTACTAGATGCCTACTTACAGAGCCGCCCACTGCTCGATTTACGATAAAGCCAACCTGATTTTGATTTGAATTATTTGGTAGGGCGTAAATAACTAGATTATCGCTAGTAAATCTGGCTCCGGTTTTGGTTACTAGATTAAAATCAACACCACTTCGTAACCGATTGTTTTTAGGTAACACTAGATTTAATTAGATAAAATAATTTAGGCAGAGATTTTGGCGCGGCCCTTGGCGCGGCGAGCTGATAAAACACCTCGGCCACCACGGGTTGCCATGCGAGCGCGAAATCCATGCTTTTTAGCCCGTTTGCGAACATTGGGCTGAAAGGTGCGCTTCATAAATCTCTCCTTGAAATTATTTTTCTCTCCCGATTAAGGGTCACAGCGGTATGGGTGGTAAGGGTAGGGGTTTGGAATAAGGTGGGTCAAACCGCCAGATTCTCACCCGCTCACACTCAGGTTTCTAAGGGTGGGGCCGGGGCTAGTAAGGGGTTTAGTGTGGATAACCACTTGCTTTCCTGAGAGATTACCCCTACCTTCGCCCTCTATCCACAGATTTTCCCCTCTTTGGCTAGAAATTGAAGTTTAAAGGACAGGTTTAGACCACAGCCTGTGGATAACTATGTGGAGAACTTTTAGAGGGCTTTTAGCCGGGATTGTGGGTGGATAGATGGCAACGCTGGCGCAGGTAGATCTGCAAAAACTTTGGGAGCAGGTGGTCTCATCCATCTCAACCCCCCAATATGGTGCATTTTTAAGTAGAACAAAACCACTTGGATTACTAGCTGGTGAGGGTGGGGATGGATCAAATCTCCTACTATCCGCACCAGATTTATTTACTAAGGATGTTTTAGAGACCAGACTTCGTAATCTTTTAACTGAAGAGTTAACAAACCTATTGGGTGAGAAGATAAATATTGCAGTAACGGTAACTAGTGAGAGTAAAGATGATTCTATAGAGAGTGATATCTCCGCTGAGGTTGATTATTTAGAGCCGGTAATTGATAACAAGGGCGGTACTGGTCGAAACTCCACCTCACTTAACAGTAATGAAAGTGCTCAATTAAATCCGCAATTAAATCCTAGATATATCTTTGAAACATTTGTTATTGGTGCCTCAAATAGATTTGCTCACGCTGCAGCGGTTGCAGTAGCTGAGGCGCCAGCAAAGGCTTATAACCCGCTATTTATTTATGGGCAGTCAGGGCTTGGCAAAACCCACCTATTACATGCAATTGGCGCCTATGCCAAGGAGTTATATGGCTCAACCCGGGTTAGATATGTCTCTAGTGAAGAGTTTACAAATGATTTTATTAACTCAATCCGTGATGATAAAGCTTCGGTTTTTCAAAAACGCTACCGCGATCTAGATATCTTATTAGTTGATGATATTCAATTTTTAGAAAACAAGGAGCGCACTCAAGAGGAGTTCTTCCACACCTTTAACACCTTATATAACACAAACAAACAAATTGTTATCTCAAGTGATCGGCCACCAAAACAATTAACAACTTTGGAGGATAGATTAAGATCTAGATTTGAGTGGGGATTAATTACCGATATTCAACCACCAGAGCTTGAAACTAGAATTGCAATTTTGCGCAAAAAAGCAGCCCAAGATAAATTAAATGCTCCAGATGATGTTTTGGAGTACATAGCTAGCAAGATCTCAACAAATATCCGTGAGTTAGAGGGTGCGTTAATTCGTGTTACCGCATTTGCATCTTTAAATCGACAGGGCGTTGACCTCTCCCTCGCTGAGATTGTGTTAAAGGATTTAATTCCAGAAGAGGGTGGTCCAGAAATTACTGGCCCAACTATTATGGCTCAGACCGCCACCTACTTCTCACTCTCAGTTGATGATCTTTGTGGAACCTCAAGATCTAGGGTCTTGGTAAATGCTCGCCAGATTGCGATGTATCTATGTCGAGAGTTAACCGATCTATCCCTGCCTAAGATAGGACAGGCCTTTGGTGGACGAGACCACACAACTGTTATGCACGCTGATCGAAAGATCCGCGAGTTGATGGCAGAGCGCCGCTCTATTTATAACCAGGTAACTGAGCTAACCAACCGGATTAAACAACAATCTAAATAGGTAGTTTAAAAACCAACTAAATATTGAAAAGATCTTCCACAGTAGGTAACCCCCAACTGGGGATAAGTTGTGGATAAGTGTGGATATAGGGGTTTGTTTTTGTTTTTGTTTTGGTTTTTAAACACCCTCTCCACACCCAACCCACAGATTTTGTGAGTATCTTTATGCGGGCTGACCTGCGGTTTTACTAAAATCCCACAGGCCTATCGCTTAGTTACTACTAACTAAATTTATATATAGATAAGGGTGGGGATTAGCGAACTGTTGAATAAAACTTTGAGTAGTTAAGATTTCTAAATAGAAATTTTTACATAGAACAAGAGATGGTGGGTAAATGAAGTTTGTAGTTGAAAGAGATAGCTTGGTTGATGCGGTCAACTGGGTATCTAAATCAATCTCAAGCAGACCAATTTCCACCGCGTTGTTAGGGATTGTAATTGATGTATCAGATGAGATCACATTATCTGGCTCTGATTTAGAGACATCAGCTAAAGCAAAACTAAAAGCAGATATCTCTAAAACCGGCAAAGTTTTAGTTCCCGGAAAATTATTAGCAGAGATCTGCAGATCACTTCCAGCTAAACCAATTACATTTAATTTAGATGCAAAC
>CAYFKM010000037.1:0-9049 GCA_964344025.1 uncultured Candidatus Nanopelagicus sp.
TCTATCCCCTGAGCTACGAGGGCTAAAACTTGTCAACTAGGTAAGGTTATCAGTTATGTTCTTAACTCATGCATTAGTTGGAAAATTAAGATTGCACACTCAAAGTAAATAAGAGAGAATTACTTTATGAGTCAAACTGGATACTTTGCAACTGGGTGTTTTTGGGGTGCAGAGAGAAGGTTTTGGCAATTAGATGGTGTTATATCAACATCAGTAGGCTATATGGGCGGCAATAAGCCAGATCCTACATATGAAGAAGTTTGTACTGGAAAAACTAATCATGCTGAAATTGTTGAAGTTATTTTTGATCAATCAGTAATTAGTTATGAACGATTACTTGCTGAATTTTGGGTGATGCATGACCCAACTTCCTTGAATCAGCAAGGTGGCGATATTGGGACCCAATACCGCTCAGCAATTTTCACAACATCAGCAGAGCAGCTAGAAATGGCATTGAAAAGTAGGTCGATTTATCAAGCAGAGTTAACTAGAAATAATTTATCTCAAATAGTTACGGAAATACTTCCTGCCAGCGGTGTTACTTATTGGCTTGCAGAGGAGTATCATCAAAAGTATTTAGCTAAAAACCCAAATGGATACGACTGCCATTCTTCAACTGGAGTTGCTTACCCAATCTTGCTATCTCAAATTAATGAATGAAATAACACCTTTTGATTCCAACGGTAAGCCTTATCCGGTAAAAATCAATGAAGAAGAGCTTAGATTAAGGACTGACCAACTTTCGTTTGATGTATTAAGAAAGGCTGCCACTGAGACAGCATTCACCGGGGAGTACACAGATACTGAAACTATAGGTGTATATAAATGTAAAGCTTGTTTTGCTGAGTTGTTTAGATCGGAAAATAAATTCCACTCTGGTTGTGGTTGGCCATCTTTTTATACTCCCACTAAGGAAGATGCAGTGGAACTAATCGAAGATAGATCGCTATTCCCAAGAATTAGAACTGAGGTGAGGTGTGCATCTTGCGGTTCTCACTTAGGTCACGTATTTACTGGTGAAGGATATGCAGTACCAACAGATCAAAGATGGTGTATTAATTCGGTGGCTTTAGTACTTGAACCTAAAATTTAGCTGTCAACTGCCCGCCAGCAATACCAAGCTACAACACTTTGAAAACCTTCAAAATTAATCCCCTTCTTATCCAATTTAATTGGATCAATTTCAGTTCTTAAATTGTGAATTTTTTCCCAACCTCGCCTTACTCCTAAATCTCCAACTGGCCACACATCTAATCTTCCTAGGTGGAAAATTAGAAACATTTCGGTAGTCCATCTACCAATTCCCCAAATTTTTGTTAATTCTTCGGTAATAAGTTGATTTGGCATCTGATTAAATGATTCAAAGTTGACACGTTTTTCTATGGCAGCAATAGATAACTCGGTTATTGCCTTAACTTTTGCATTTGAAATTCCTACAGATTTAAGTTGATCTGGTTTGTAAGATAAAATCACATCAGGCTCAAAACTATTATTTACTAGAACTGAAAATCTTTCATTAATTTTAGCTGCAGCCTTTGTGGCTAATTGCTGCGAAACTATAGACTGAACAAGAGTCTTAAAATGTGAAGTATTTTTTTGCTTCATTCCGATATCGCAAAGTGGTGAGTTCGAGATTACTTTGATGAATTTTGAGTCTACCTCAATAATTTTATTTATAATTGCTCGCATTTTGTAAGTAGTTACTGGGTTTACCCCTGTTTTCATCTTCTAACCTTAAGTGAAATAGGTTAGGCTTAACATATGAGCCAGGGCCATGATTGGGAAAAATTATCCACTGAAACCAAAGTTGTAGCTGCTGGCCGTCCCGCGAAGAAACCAGATGGTGCTTTAAATCCATCTATTGCGCTCAATTCAACTTTTCATGAAGGAGGACCAGTTGGTTATGGTCGATATGGAAATGAGGTATGGAGTGCGTTAGAAGATTCAATATCACTTCTTGAATCTGGCAAGACTTTAATATTTTCTTCAGGAATGGGAGCTATTAGTGCTGTGTTTTCATTATTGCCTGAAGGGGCTGCAATTGTGGCAGCTGAAAATGGCTATCAGGGCACGACAACAATGCTTAAGAAATTGCATGAAGCAAAACGACTTGATGTCAGATTTGTAAACCTACCTGATACAGATTCTGTATTAAAAGCATTACCAGGAGCACAAATGCTTTACCTAGAATCTCCAACCAATCCTGCGATTGAGGTTGTTGATCTACCAGTAGTAATTGCTGCTGGAAAAAAAGCTGGCTGCCTGGTGGTAGTTGATAACACACTTGCAACACCTATGATTCAAAATCCATTAGAACTTGGCGCAGATGTTTCATTGCATTCTGTCACAAAATATCTATCTGGACATAGTGATATTTTATTGGGATGTACTGTTACTAAGAGTGAATCAATATTAGATAAATTAGAGCAGATTCGTAGATACGGTGGTGCTATTGCAGGACCATTTGAAGCCTGGATTGCTTTAAGAGGTTTAAGAACATTTGCACTTCGAATGCAACGTTCCCAAGAGAATGCAATGGAATTAGCAATGCGACTAGAGAAGGATTCCAGAGTTTTAAAGGTTAGGTATCCAGGACTACCCTCAGACCCATTTCATCAACGGGCAAAATCTTTTATGCGCGGTTTTGGGGCGATGATTTCATTTGAGGTCAAAGCTGAGGTTGCTCAAATAGATAAGATGTGTAACTCTTCAAATCTCATTACAAATGCGACTTCATTGGGTGGAGTTGAATCTATATGGGAGCGCCGCCGCAGGTGGGCAACTGAAAGCCATACTATCCCAGAGAACTTAATTCGTTTTTCAGTTGGGATCGAGAATGTGGATGACCTTTGGGCTGACATTCAAGATAGTTTTTCAGCTGCAAATATTAAATAAATGCCCGTAATTGTTCGTGAAGCAAAATTGGATGATACTCCAATTATTCTTAAATATATTAAGGATCTAGCAGAGTATGAAAAAGCACCCCAAGAGGCGGTCTTAACAGAGGATGATGTAAGAAGTTCTTTTTTTATCGAATCGCCACAGGTATATTGCTTAGTTAGTGAATTAGATAATGTTGTAACGGGAGTTGCTATCTGGCATTTGAACTACTCAACTTGGTTAGGAAAGCACGGAGTTTATTTAGAAGACCTTTTCGTTGATCCTAAATTTCGGGGTCAAGGACATGGAAAAGCTTTATTGGTTGCACTTGCCAAAATCTGCATCGATCGAGGTTACCCAAGGCTACAGTGGTGGGTATTGGACTGGAATAAAAGTGCCATAGATTTTTATGACTCGATCGGGGCCAAAGCAATGGATGAGTGGACAGTCTTTAGAGTATCTGGGAAAGAACTAGGAATTCTCGCAAACTCCGATAAATAGCGCCTTTAGAAAAAAAATAGGGGTAGATTTATCTCATGATAAAAGCCTTCAAAAGATTACTGGCATTTTTTGGGATTATCTTGGTTGCTTTTGGTGCACTAAAGAGTCTATTTAATTGGATTGCTCGATCAGAAAATGATGAATACGAAGTGTGGAGTGATGATGAGCAACGGGAAGATGCTTAGTGAGTGCTGAATATATTCCCGGTACCTGCAATATTGGCAGTGGTGAAGTAAAGCGCAGGCAGCTCGTTGCAGTTTTTGGATTATTTTTAACAGTATTCTCAGCAGTTTCTATTGTTGCAACTGATCAAAGCAAAAGTTCGAGGCTCTCAATTTTTTTACCCGCTTTAATTTTTTCAATTGGATTTGTGCAATCGAGAAGAAAGTTTTGCCTAGCATATGGATTAGCAGGTACATTTAATTTTGGAAAGCTAGGGCAAATTTCAAAAGTTCAGTCAATAGAGGATAGAAAAGCTGACCGTAAAACTGCTGTTTCTATTTTGCTTCAGTCGGTTGCACTTGCAGCGTTAATTACCGCTGTATTTTTCGTTCTTCCGCTATAAATCTTCGTAGCTAGAAGGTAGTTCACCTACATTTAAAAACTTCAAGTATTTTTCAGTAATTTCACCGGGTTCTCCAGATGCCAGCATTTGCCCCTTGTGTAGCCATACAACTTGATCACAAAGTTCATTTATCGATGATAGGGCGTGAGAGACGATTAAAATAGTTCTTGCCTCTTCACACAATTGTCGCATCTTATTAAAGGATTTTTCTTTGAATGCTGCATCCCCTGCCGATAACGCCTCATCCAATAGCAAAATATCTGGTGTCATATTTACCGCAACTGAAAAAGCTACACGACTATACATACCTGAGCTATAGGTTCTGACTGGCATATCAATAAAACCTTCGGGTAAATCAGCAAACTCAGCAATCGAATCGGTTTGAGACTCAATCTCATCCCTACTTAATCCAGCTGCTAATCCGCCTAAAATAATGTTATCTCTACCTGACAAAGCTTTATTGAAACCAACACCTAACGCTAATAATGTAGAAATCTTTCCATTTACTGAAATTCTTCCTTCAGTGGGTGGCAAAATTCCTGCAATTGATCTCATTAATGTCGATTTACCAGCGCCATTTGCGCCAACTATTCCTAGGACTGAGCCATGCGGAATATCTAAGGTTAGATTCTTAACAGCCTCTACAGTTCTGGTTCTAACCTTTTCACCACGACTTGCACGCATTAGTGCATTTTTTAATGTTTTCTTCGATTCAACATTTATCTTATAACTTATTGAAAGATTCTCGATTTTAACTGCCAGACTCTCTGGCATTAAAGAGTTATTAAGAGATACGGACGGCAAAATCGCGCTCCCTTGATATAAAGAAATATCCACCAATTAAGATTGAAAGTAGGCACCACACCACACAACCAATGGCTTGTGAAAGCGTTGGCGTTAAGCCATCTATCCAAATTCTTGAGTTTGCCGAAAGAATTGGACCAAGTGGGTTTAAATAAAGAATTATTCGCGCCCAACCGGAGAGCATATCCGGTTGCCAAAGCACTGGAGAGGCGTATAACCAAATTCTCATAATATAAGAGAGCAACTTTGTAGTATCTCTAAAATAAACATTTAATGTTGCAAAAAATAAAGCTAAACCAAAACTCGTAATCCCAAGTAGCAAAAGTAGCACTGGAACTAGTAGGTAATTCCAAGTTAAACCAGGAATTGAGGAGTCATCAATTATTAACTTACCAATCACAACAATACTTACATAGACGGGAAGTGTTGGCCAAAACTGACGGGCGGCACTTATTGCACTAGAAAGTGGCAGTAGTGATCTTGGAAAAGCTTGATTTAAAATTAATCGGCCACCAGATGTAATGGATTGTGCACCCGATAAAATACAATTTTGGGCAAAGTAAAAAGTAAATAAACCAATTAAAATATGGCATAAGGTGGTGAAGCCACCTAATCCATCTCTACCGCCTTGAATAATTGTGACCAATAAAAAATAAATTAAAGCTAAAAATAATGGATTTAATACCAACCAAACATTTCCAAGTTTAGAATCAAGGTATTCAGCTTTATCAGTAAATTTCGATAACTCAGTGGCAAATTCACGCCTTCGCCAAAAATCTCTCAGATATGGTCTTAGCGGAGGCAGGCTAGATTTATGCGGCTCAAATACTTGTACTCGATCTATTCCCTCACCCATGAGGGTTATTCTGCCACCTTTGATTTAGAACTTCTTGCCAAACTGGCAATCACAGTAATAATAAGTGTTGTAACAATAACAAATAGAGAGAACTGAGTAGAAATTTCAGGCACATGAATGCCAAAAATCTTGTGAGTTCCTCCACCATGAATTGCCTCTAAGACTAATTTCACTCCAATAAATCCTAAAATCACTGATAACCCAGAGTTTAAATAAATCAACTTACTCATTAGTCCACCTAACAAAAAGTAGAGCTGACGCAATCCCATAAGTGCAAAGGCATTTGCAGTGAACACAATATATGGATCTTTTGTTAATCCAAATATTGCTGGAATTGAATCTAATGCGAAAACTAGGTCAGTAAATGCGATTGCTACTAAAACAATTGTTAATGAGGATGCACCTCTTTTTCTAAGCCATGATATGGCTTTGCCTTCATTCCATTCCTTTTCACTATCTTCTGTAAATAATTTATAACTGGTATAGATAAGAAAGGCACCAAAAATATAAAATACCCAAGAGAATCTAGTAATTGCTGCCGACCCTAGGGCTATAAAAATACCTCTCAACACTAAAGCCATAGCGATTCCAGCCAAAAGCACTAGTTGTTGCTTTTTTTTGTCTATTTGAAATCTTGCAAGAATTAATATAAATATAAATAGATTATCAACTGATAAAGAGTACTCAGTAATCCAACCAGCAAAGAATTCATTTCTAGCTTGAGAATTGCTCCACTGAGTTAGTGAGTATCCAAAAATAATTGCTGCTCCTACATAAAAGGCAGTCCATAAACTAGCCTCTTTCATCGTGGTCTCTTTGTTCCTTCTGATAATTGCTAACGCTAGGTCAAAAGCTAGTACAACTAATAAGCCAATAATTGTTACTTGCCAGACGGTAGTGCTCATTAATTAAAAACCTTCCCAGGGTTTAAAATGTTATTTGGATCCAAGGTTTGCTTGATTAATCGCATAATGTTAACTGCTGGTGCTCCGGTTTCCTCAATTAATGCCTGAATTTTGCCCGACCCTATGCCATGCTCACCAGTGCAGGTCCCACCCATTTCAATCATTTTCATAGTGATCTCATGAGTTATATGGCGTACATCCTCTAACTCCTCGGGTTTTGTTGGATCAGTAACTATAAAGCAATGAAAATTTGCATCTGCCACATGTCCTAAAATCGAAAACGGATAAGGATGCTTTGAGAGTATTTGTTCAGCAGTTTGAACAGCATCTGAAAGTTTTGATAGGGGAACGGCAGCATCGGTACTAACCGCGCGCTTACCGGGATGAGCTGCAATTCCAGCCCAGTAGGCATTATGTCGTGCCTGCCATAATTTTCGCCTAGCACCTTCATCTGCCGTCCATTCAAAATCAGATCCATCAAACTCTTCAACAATTTCCTTAACTGACTGAGCATCTTCGGCAACTCCTTGCGGTGAGCCATGAAACTCAAAAAATAAAGTTGGCATTTCAGAAAGATTAAGATCATCATGAGCGTTAACATTTTTAATACATTTTGCATCTAAAAATTCACACCTAGCTATTGAAATCCCTGAACGTACAATTGCGGTTGCAGCACTTACGCCATTTGCAAGTGTTGGAAAGCGAACTATTGCAGCTGCCATTTTTTCTGGAATTCCAAAGACTCTCAAAGTTAACTCAGTTATAACCGCGAGTGTGCCCTCAGATCCAATAAGTAACCGAGTTAGATCATAGCCAGCAGATAATTTTCTTGTTTCTCTACCTGTATTAATTATTGTGCCATCTGCCATAACTGCTGTTATCGCAAGTACGTTATCGCGCATCGAGCCATACCTAACAGTGGTGGTTCCAGCAGCACCAGTAGAGGCCATTCCACCCAATGTGGCATCGGCGCCAGGATCTACTGAGAAAAATAATCCATGACCAGCTAGCTTTTCATTGAGAGCCACTCTATGAACTCCTGGCTCTAGGCGAACTAGTAAATCTTCAGGTCTAATCTCAATAATTTTATTCATTTGAGTCAGGTCTAAGGAAATGCCACCAAATAAGGGAAGTACATGACCTTCAAGTGAAGAGCCTGCGCCAAATGCAACTACTGGAATTTTTTCAGTGTTACAGTATTTTAAAACATTTGAAACCTCTTCGGTGCTGTGTGGCATAACAACAGCTGATGGACGCACCGGCGGAATTGCTGATTCATCTCTTCCGTGTTGATCTAGAACAGTTTCATTAGTACTTACAGCCCCAGAAACTAAAGTTTTTAAATGTTCAATTTGAACTGATGTTAGATCAACTCTTTTATTTATCACGCAAAGATCCTACTGGATTTACCTATATAAATTATTATTACAAAAAGTTAATCTTAATACTTTACGCGTAAATAACAGGGTTGAATTTAAATTTTAAACTGCTAAACTACCCTAGTAAGACAACTTACGACTGGAGTGTGCATCACAAATCTTGGTTTAAAATAAACCACTTGTTGTACAAAATTGCATGAAAACCCAAACGAACCACCCGCAGACTCATCGCTTTGTTTCATCTAATTCAAAGCCACTAAACCCTGCGCGAGTTGAAAAACTTTTTCAGGAGCAATTAACTCAATATAAGAATTCTTTGCTGAGTTCAGATTTAGAGTATAAAAAAGCTGTAGAGAGTATTCCACTAGGCGCTCATTCATCATTCCAGTCTTTTGATCCATATCCAATATCAATCGCATCTGCCAAAGGTGCCTGGATGACCGATGTTGACGGACGAAAAATGTTGGATCTTTCAATGGGATTTGGCTCAATGTTGGTTGGGCACTTAAACCAGGAAGTAATCTCAGAGATTAGAGAGTTATTAAATGTGGGAACTTTGTACACCGCACCATCTCCAATATCAAGAGATGCGGCTGAGCGACTTTGTAAAAGATTTGGAATTGATCAAATTAGATTTACTAACTCAGGAACAGAATCAACAATGTATGCAGTCAGAACTGCCCGTGCTTATACTGGTAAAGAGGGAGTTGTAAAAGTTGAGGGTGGCTACCATGGAAGCGGAGATGCGCTTTCAGTTTCAACCAAACCTGCTTTGGATAAGGCGGGATCTGCTGAGGCTCCAAACTCGGTACCAAATAATGCGGTAGTACCTGGTGAGTCTTATGTTGTTCCTTATAACAATATTGAAGCGTTAGAAAAAGTATTTAGTAAGCATGCTTCAACCATTGCATGTTTTATTGTTGAACCTGTTTTAGAGAATATTGGAATTGTTGTTCCAGATGAAGGTTACTTAGAATCAGTAAGAGAGTTGTGCGATCTGTATAAAATTGTTTTAATTTTTGACGAAGTAAAAACAGGTTTAACTGCTGGTCCACAAGGTGCAGCACAACGACTTGGAGTAATTCCAGATTTAATCTGCTTAGCTAAATCTATTGGTGGGGGAATTCCACTCGCTGCATTTGGTGGTAAGTCTGAATTT
>CAYFKM010000038.1:0-8860 GCA_964344025.1 uncultured Candidatus Nanopelagicus sp.
CTTGTAAATGATATTTTATATTCAGTTCTAGCAAATAAATTAAATGGTGCCAGAATCGTTCCTGGTCGACATAGAACGATAACTGGGTTGGACCAGTTAGATAAAGTTGTGCATGTTGACCAATCTCCTATCGGGAGAACTCCGAGATCTAATCCAGCTACGTACACCGGAGTCTTTGATAAAGTCCGAGCTCTTTTTGCCGAAACCAGCGAAGCTAAGGTTCGAGGTTATCAACAGGGGCGGTTTTCATTTAATGTTAAAGGTGGACGGTGCGAAAACTGTGCTGGCGACGGAACAATTACGATTGAGATGAATTTCCTACCAGATGTTTATGTTCCGTGTGAAGTCTGCCATGGTGCTAGATATAACCGCGAGACTTTAGAGGTTCACTATAAGGGTAAAACTATTGCTCAAGTTTTAGATATGCCGATTGAAGAAGCAAATGTATTTTTTGAATCAGTACCTGCAATCTCCAGATTCCTTAAGACTCTCTGCGATGTTGGGCTTGGTTATGTCCGATTGGGTCAATCTGCACCGACTTTATCCGGCGGTGAAGCACAGCGGGTAAAACTTGCCACCGAGCTACAGCGCAGGTCCACTGGGAGAACTATTTATGTTTTAGATGAACCAACAACCGGATTACATTTTGAAGATGTAAGAAAACTCTTGCTAGTTCTAAATCGCTTAGTTGACACCGGAAATACAGTCGTAGTGATTGAACACAATATGGATGTAATTAAGTCAGCTGACTGGGTCATAGACCTAGGACCTGAGGGGGGATCTGGTGGAGGTTTAATTGTTGCAGAAGGAAGACCAGAAGATGTGGCGAAGAATCCTAAAAGTTATACCGGAAAATTTTTGATTGAAGCGCTGAAAAAATAATCATGACTGAGCCACGTTCTTATCGTCCAACAAATTTACCCACAGATCCCGGGGTCTATCGGTTTTTTGATAAAGATGACAAGGTAATTTATGTTGGCAAGGCGAAGAACTTGAAAAATAGAATTAATTCCTATTTCGGAAGTAATCTATTGATTAAGACTCGTCGAATGGTGAAAACTGCGGTACGAGTTGATTGGACTATAGTAAATAGTGAGTTAGAAGCACTCCAACTCGAGTTTACGTGGATTAAACAATTTAATCCAGATTTTAACGTTCAGTTTAAGGATGATAAGTCATATCCATACTTAGCTATTGATTTGGCAGCTGAGTTTCCAAGATTATTTATCTCAAGAACAAAAAAGCAAAAAGGAGTCAAGTATTTCGGTCCATATTCACATGCATGGGCACTTAGAAGTACCTTTGAAACTTTAACAAAAATTTATCCTGTTAGAACTTGCAGTGAGTCAAATTTTAAAACAGCAATAAGGAATAAACGACAATGCCTTTTAGGCGATATTGGTAAATGTTCAGCTCCATGTGTGGAATGGATTACTAAAGATGAGCATAAAAAATTGGCACAAGACTTAAGTAGTTTCCTTGAAAAATCTCCAGCTGATATCTCCCGGCGAATTGAGCAGGAAATGCAAGAAGCTGCAAAGCAAGAGGAGTTTGAAAAAGCGGCAAGACTTCGCGATCAACTTGATGCTGTAAATAAGGCTTTTGAATCAACAGATCGATTTCTTAATGAGAACATAAATGCTGATGTACTGGCAATTTATGAAGATATAACACATGCAGCACTTTCTCAATTTAGTATTCAATCTGGGCGAATCATTGGGTCAAGATCATGGATTGTTGATAGAGCTAATCTTCTTGAAGAAGAAGAAATAATTACTGCAATGATTGGAAAAATCTATTCTGATTCAAACCCACCACTAGAACTTATTCTCGATCATTTACCGAATGATCTTTCATCAATTCAAGCTTGGCTTAGTCAGAAAGCTGGTAAGTCAATCTCAATTTCAGTGCCTAAAAAGGGAGAAAAACTGGAGATTGTCCAACTTGTTAAGAGAAATGCTAATCAAGCACTAATTCAATATTTGAGTAAACGCGCAAACGACTCAGCAGTAAGTGGTGGTGCTTTAACTGAGATTGCTGAGCAACTTGAGCTAGCTGAGTTACCCCTAAGAATAGAGTGTTTTGATATATCAAATATTCAAGGGACAAGCATGGTTGCGTCAATGGTGGTCTTTGAAGATGGGCAACCTAAGAAAAGTGATTACCGACGGTTTTCCATTAACGATGATTTCGAATTTGACGATACTAGAGCTATGAATCACGTTATAACTCGAAGATTTAAACGTTACTTGGAGGAGAAAGATATAGACATCGTTGAAAGTAATGCGCAGGGAGCTGCTCGACCAAAGTTTGCCTACCCACCACAATTAGTAGTAGTTGATGGTGGCAAACCACAGGTGAATGCAGCTGCTAAGGCATTGAGTGATTTGGGTATTACTGATATTGCTCTTTGTGGCTTATCAAAACGATTAGAAGAGGTGTGGTTGCCGTATAACAGCGAGCCCATTATCTTTCCAAGACATAGTGAAGCACTTTATTTATTTCAGAAGGTGAGGGATGAGGCACATCGATTCGCTATCAATTTTCACAGATCAAAACGTTCCAAACTAATGCTGGAATCTTTATTGGATCAAATAGATGGACTTGGTGAAAGCAGAAGCAAGGCACTTTTAGATAAATTTGGAAGTGTATCTGCTCTCAAATTGGCAGGAATTGATGAAATATCAGCAGTACCTGGAATAGGACCAAAAATAGCAAAAACAATATTTGACAATATAAATACTCAGGCGCAAAGTAATAAAATTGATATGCAAACAGGTGAAATTTTAGATGCTTGACATGCATAGCAATATATAGCCATGGCTCAAGACTCTAAGGTTCTCATTGTTAGTGGAATGAGTGGCGCAGGTAGATCAACAGTGGCCCATGCGCTAGAGGATCTAGGTTGGTATGTAGTTGATAATTTACCTCCTGCCTTAATTGAAAGTTTATTAAAACTGCTTCAACCAACGATGAAAAAAATCGCGGTAATAATTGATGTTAGAGGCGGTGAATTTTTTGACAGCTTTTCAAAATCAGTTGAACAGTTAAAAAAATCTGGTGTAAGCAGCCAAACAATTTTTATTGATGCTTCTGATGATGTACTTGTGAGGCGTTTTGAAGCCACACGACGCCCTCATCCATTGCAAGGAAACTCTCGAATACTTGATGGCATTCTCAGGGAACGTGAGCGACTAAGAGAGGTAAAAGAGTCAGCAGATTTAACAATCGATTCCTCTACTTTAAATATTCATCAGTTGGAACGTAAGATTGCAGATCATTTTAATGATTCAAGTGAAGCTGACATTAGAGTAAATATTCTCTCTTTTGGCTACAAGTATGGGATTCCAGTCGATGCTGATCTAGTAATGGATTGCAGATTTATTCCAAACCCACATTGGGATCCCGCACTTCGACCACTAAATGGACTCAATGAAAAAGTTAGTAAGGCGGTTTTAGAAAGTAGTAATGTTCAAGAATTTCTTACGAGATATGAGAGATTGTTTGAAACCGTTGCGGTTGGATTTATCACTGAGGGGCGAAAATATCTGACTCTGGCGATCGGATGCACAGGGGGTAAACATCGTTCTGTGGCAATCACCGAAGAGCTGATCGCTCGACTTCAAAATGGTAAAACCCTTAGCAATTACAAAATTAATGCATATGCAATCCATCGAGACTTGGGTCGTGAAAGCTAAGCATGGATAAAAAGGTTGTTTGCTTAGGTGGCGGTCATGGCTTGGCCGCGACTTTAGGTGCTATGCGAACCTTAACTAACCATGTAACAGCAATCGTTACTGTTGCTGATAATGGCGGCTCTTCAGGCAGGTTGAGAGCTGAATTCAACTCACTTCCTCCAGGTGATTTGCGAATGGCGTTAGCTGCACTTTGTGCAGATGATGAGTGGGGAAGGAATTGGGCTGAGATTCTTCAATATAGATTTACAAGTGATGGGGAACTAAACAATCATGCAATTGGAAATTTACTGCTTGCGGCACTATGGGATCGAGATGGCGATCCCGTTGATGGTTTAGACCGAGTCGGAGAGCTCTTAAAGGTTGTTGGGAGAGTTTTACCCATGGCTTTAGAACCTTTGGATATCGAGGCAACTTTTAAAAGAGGCACAGCTTCAACTTTGGTTCGAGGGCAGGTTGAGGTAGCTGCAGCTCATGGAATAGTGGATGATCTGAAATTGATTCCAAGTGATCCGAAGGTAACGCCAGAGGCAAATGAGGCATTGATGAGTGCAGATTGGATTACCTTTGGACCAGGTTCTTGGTTATCTAGTGTTATGCCTCACTTTCTTCACAAGGCACAAGCGAAGGTAATTCAAGGTAGTAAAGCGCGAAAAGTGTTGATCTTTAATCTCCCAGACAAAAATATTACCGATGAATACTATGGAAGGACCCTTGGTGATCACCTTAGACTGATTTTAAAGCATTGTAAGGATTTCAAGTTTGATTATGCGCTAATTGATAAGTCTATTCATGATCTTGGAAATGATTTTGATGGGTTAGTTGAGGATTGCGGTGGAAAAGTCCTAGCACTTGATCTTAAAGATAGCCAGCACACTTACCGTCATAATAGAGAAAAATTAATATCTGCATTCTCGCACATTTTGGATTAAGACCTGCTTAGATATTCACTTGTAGTAAAGGAGCTCTATGGCAATGACTGAAGCGGTGAAGGATGAGCTTAGCCGGCTATCAATTTCGAAGCCTTGCTGTCGAAAGGCAGAGGTATCGGCATTGCTTAGATTTGCAGGTGGCTTACATGTGGCCGCTGGGAAAATAATTGTGGAGGTTGAATTAGATGCCGCACAAACAGCTCGGCGGCTGCGCAAAGATATCTCTGAAGTTTTTGGTCATGAAAGTGAATTATCGGTAGTTTCTTCAAGTGGGATAAGAAAAGGTAGTCGGTATATTGTCAGAGTTATCGCTGATGCAGATGCACTTGCAAGGCAGACTGGATTAGTGGATGCAAACAATCGTCCAATCAGAGGATTACCGCCACAAGTTGTTTCGGCGGCTATCTGTGACTCAGAGTCGGCATGGCGCGGTGCCTTTCTTGCTCACGGCTCCTTAACTGAGCCAGGTCGATCTTCGGCTTTAGAAATCACCTGCCCGGGACCAGAAGCTGCTTTGGCACTTGTAGGCGCGGCAAGAAGACTTGGAATAACAGCAAAGGCTCGTGAAGTACGCGGTGTGGATCGCGTAGTAATTAGAGATGGTGATGCAATAGGTGCATTGCTTACTCGCTTGGGTGCACATGAAACTGTTCTTGCTTGGGAAGAAAGAAGGATGCGCCGTGAAGTTAGAGCAACTGCCAACCGCTTAGCCAATTTTGATGATGCAAATTTACGAAGATCCGCAAGAGCAGCAGTTGCTGCTTCAGCTAGAGTTCAAAGGGCAATGGAAATTTTAGGTTCTGAGATACCAGCGCACTTGAAAGAAGCAGGTGAGTTACGAGTGACTCACGGCCAGGCAAGTCTTGAAGAGTTGGGATCACTCGCATCGCCACCTATGACTAAAGATGCAATTGCTGGCCGTATTCGTAGATTATTAGCAATGGCAGACAAAAGAGCTCGTGAGTTGGGCATCCCAGATACTGAAGCGAGCATTAGTCCAGATCTGTTGAATTAGGAGTATTTTTTCCCTGATAAGATATGAACCTCACAATGAAGTGATGTTAATTTTTAGGTTTCAGGCGAGGAAATAATGTTAAAAGTTGGAGTAAATGGTTTTGGAAGAATTGGTCGAAATTTTTTACGTGCTTCACTTGAGTCCAATGCGAATTTTGAGATAGTTGGCATTAATGATCTCACCGACAATGCAACTCTGGCTCATCTTTTAAAATACGATTCAATTTTAGGTAGACTAAATCAACCAGTTACTTTCACTGACACATCAATTACTGTTGGTGGCAAAACTATTGCAGTTAGTGCAGAACGTGATCCAGCAAATATTCCTTGGGGAAAACTTGGCGTAGATGTAGTAGTCGAATCTACAGGAATTTTTACAAAAGCAGCGGATGCAAAAAAACATTTAACGGCTGGAGCCAAAAAGGTAATCATTTCCGCCCCGGCTACTGACGAGGATATAACGATTGTTATGGGTGTGAATCATGATAAATATGACCCAGCAAAACACAACATTATTTCAAATGCCTCATGCACAACCAATTGTTTGGCACCAATGGCTAAAGTTTTAAATGACGAGTTTGGAATTGTAAGAGGTCTTATGACCACAATTCATGCTTACACTAATGACCAGGTAATTTTAGATTTCCCACACAAAGATTTACGTCGATCAAGAGCTGCAGCACTCTCTATCATTCCAACCTCTACCGGAGCAGCGAAGGCTATTTCGTTAGTCTTGCCAGAACTTAAGGGTAAATTAGATGGGTATGCGCTTCGTGTACCGGTTCCAACTGGGTCTGCAACAGACTTAACGATTGAGTTGGCTAAAGAGGTTTCAGTAAGTGAAGTAAATAATTCTTTAAGAAAGGCTAGCGAAGGATCACTTAAAGGTTACTTAACTTACACTGAAGATCCGATAGTTTCGGCAGATATTGTCACAGATCCTAGTTCATGTATTGTAGACGCTGGTTTAACTAAAGTGATTGGAACAACTGTAAAAGTTGTTGGTTGGTATGACAATGAATGGGGATACTCAAATCGCCTGGTTGATTTAATTAAATACATCGGTAAATCAATCTAATTTGATGGGCATTAAAACTTTAGAAAACGCAGATTTCAAAAATAAAAAAATAATCCTGCGTTGTGACTTAAATGTTCCAATTAAGAATGGTGTCATTTCAGATGATGGCAGAATTATTGCTTCATTATCAACACTGAAAAAACTTCTCGAAGCAAATTGTTCAGTGGTGATAGTTGCGCATCTTGGTAGACCAAAAGGGGAAGCCAAACCAGAATTTTCACTTAAACCAGTGGCAAAAAGGCTAGAACAACTAATTGGAACGAAGGTTACGTTTTCTGACAAGATTTCATCAGCCTTGCAATTGGCAAAAGACCTTAAGCCAGGTGAAATTCTAATGCTTGAGAACATTAGGTTTGAGTCGGCTGAAACCAGCAAAGATGAGTCAGAGCGGACAAGATTGGCAAAAGAGTTAGCGCGCTTTGGAAATTTTTACGTTGGAGATGGATTTGGTGCAGTTCATAGGAAACATGCTTCTGTTTATGAACTTGCAAAACTTTTGCCGTCAGCAGCCGGAGATCTGATTTCTAGAGAGGTAAAGGTTTTGGAGAAATTAACGCAAGATCCTCTACGGCCGTATGGAGTGGTTTTAGGTGGTGCAAAAGTTTCAGATAAAATCGGCGTGATTTCAAATTTGTTAAGTAAGGTTAACATGCTGGCAATTGGTGGTGGAATGGTGTTCACCTTTCTTGCAGCAAAGGGAATGAAGGTTGGTAAATCACTGGTTGAGATTGATCTCATTCCGCAGGTTGAAAAGATATTAAAAGATGCCAAAGCATTGGGGGTAAAACTAGTTTTACCAGAAGACATTGTGGTGGCGCCTGAATTCTCAATTGATGCCAACCCCACGGTGGTGAGTTGCAACAATATTCCAGATGATCAAATGGGACTAGATATTGGGCCAAAAAGCGCGGAACTCTTTGCAAGTGAAATTTTGAGTTGCAAAACAGTATTTTGGAATGGACCTATGGGAGTTTTTGAATTTCCAAATTTTGCAAATGGCACCAAGGTTGTTGCACAGGCTTTAAGTAAAGTTGATGAAATGACAGTGGTCGGCGGGGGAGACTCAGCGGCGGCGGTGCGTCAATTAGGATTTGCTGATAATGAATTTAGTTACATATCAACTGGTGGGGGCGCTTCACTTGAATATCTTGAGGGCAAAGAATTGCCCGGACTTGTCGCGTTAAGTTAAGAGGCGATGTTGAGAAAACCATTGATTGCCGGTAATTGGAAGATGAACTTAAATCACCTTGAGGCCATTGCAGTAACTCAAAAGCTTGCTTACTCACTTGAGGATCGTGATTATGACGCAGTTGAGGTTGTGATAATTCCGCCATTTACCGATATCAGATCTGTTCAGACCCTTGTAGATGGAGATCGACTAAGACTGTTATATGGCGCACAAGATATATCTGTTGCTGAATCTGGGGCATATACTGGTGAAATTTCCGGATCAATGTTAAATAAATTAGGTTGCACTTATGTTTTGGTTGGTCACAGTGAACGTAGGACTAATCATTCCGAAACTGATGAAATTGTAAACAAGAAAATTAAAGCAGCGCTAGCAAATGAACTCAAACCTATTTTGTGCATTGGTGAAGAGTTAAGTGTAAGAGAATCTGGAAACCATATTTCCGTCGTGATTGAGCAGCTTCGAAACGGTCTAAAAGGGTTTCATAAACCAGATCTTAAAAAAATTGTAATAGCCTATGAACCAGTTTGGGCGATCGGTACTGGAAAGACTGCAACACCTGAGGATGCTCAAGAAGTTTGTTCTGCTATTCGAAGTGAGTTAAGAAAAATTGGCAGTGATGAAATAGCCGAAAATTGCAGAATTCTTTATGGTGGCTCCGTGAAGTCAATTAATATCTTGGACATCATGAAGGAAGAGGATATAGATGGTGCGCTTGTTGGAGGCGCTTCGCTAGACCCAGAAGAGTTTGCACGAATTTCTAAGTTTCACCGAGTCTTAAACAAGGCTTAGGAGCCTGAATTTAAGGATTTACCCCAAAAGATAGTATCCTTTGTTCAGAGATTTTATCTAATGACGAAGGCGAGTAAATGAATTTAGCGCTAACAGTAATTTTAATAATTTCCAGTATTTTGATGATTATTCTAGTTTTACTTCATAAAGGTAAAGGTTC
>CAYFKM010000039.1:0-8754 GCA_964344025.1 uncultured Candidatus Nanopelagicus sp.
GTAAAGGCATCAATCTGAGTTTTAACATTTTCAGCAACCTTTGCTGCAGTATGACCAACATTTAGAACTGCAATTCCAGCACCTAAATCTAAAATTGAGTTGCCATCAACATCAAGAATTATTGCACCTTCAGCCCGTTCAATAAATACTGGAAATGCAGTACCTAACGAAGCAGAGACTGCATCAGCTCTTCTTTTTATTAACTCTGCTGACTTTGGTCCTGGAATGGCAGTGATCACATTGCGCTTTTGCGCAATTGTCGGTTTTGCCTCGGAATACATGCGGGAATTCTATCTGAAGATTGATAGTTGGGGCACAGTTAAGATAGGCGAGTGCGGGAAATAGTGATTTTAGGCTCAACCGGATCAATTGGTGTTCAAGCATTAGAAATTGTTGCCGCAAATCCAGATAAATTTAAGGTAATTGCAATGAGTGCTGGTCGTAAAAATCCAACACTTTTAATGGAACAAGCCAAAAAATTTAATGTACCTATTGTTGGCAGCATGGCAGATACGCCCGCGGTATCTGGAGTTAAGGTGATTGAGGGAGATAACTCCTCAATTGAAATAGCAGCAATTCCTTGCGATATCGTGCTTAATGGAATTACTGGCTCTATTGGATTGGGGCCAACCCTTTCAGCCTTATCAGTTGGCAATAAAGTGGCTTTAGCAAATAAAGAATCTCTAGTTGCAGGCGGAGATTTAGTTATGAAGTATGGTCGAGATAAATTAATTCCAGTTGACTCTGAGCATTCAGCGATTTACCAGGCGTTACTGGCAGGAAAAGTTTCAGATGTTAAGAGATTAATTTTAACCGCAAGTGGTGGCCCATTTAGAGATAGAGATGATTTATTAAGTGTCACCGTAGCTGATGCCCTAGAACATCCAACCTGGTCAATGGGTGAGGTTGTAACTATTAATTCGGCAACTCTTGTTAATAAGGGTTTAGAGATAATTGAAGCGCACTACTTATTTGGCCTTTCGTACTCAGCTATTGAGGCGGTGATTCACCCACAATCAGTTGTTCATTCATTTGTGGAATTTATCGATGGCTCAACTCTGGCTCAAGCATCTCCACCAAATATGAAGGGACCAATTGCCTACGCACTGGCATATCCAGAACGCATAACTAAAGCTTGTGAACCTATAAATTGGAGTCAGGAAAATACCTGGAATTTTTTACCAATCGATCATAAAAGGTTTCCAGCAATTAATTTAGCCAGAAAGTGCGGAGAGTTAGGTGGTGGCATACCTGCAGTATTTAATGCTGCAAATGAGGTGGCGGTTGCCGCATTTTTAGCTGGTCAAATTAAATTCACAGAGATTATTGAGAGTGTAGAGAAGGTGGTTACCTCATTTATCGGTAATACACCAACTACAATTAGAGATATCTCAGATGTCAGTGCCATAGAGCAAAGTACCAGGTTCAAAGCACAGGAATTAATTAAGGAGTTAAGCTAGTGAACATTATTGGAGTTCTAGCATTTGTGCTGGCACTTTTGATTTCAGTAATGATTCATGAAGCAGGACATTACTTAACTGCAAAAAGATTTGGCATGAAGGTAACTGAATTTTTTATTGGTTTTGGTAAAAAAATATGGTCAACTCAACGTGGCGAGACTGAGTTTGGTGTTAAAGCAGTTCCAGCAGGTGGGTACTGCCGCATTGTTGGAATGTCACCTAGAGAGGTGCTTACAACTGAGGACTCTGATCGAGCCTTTGTAAAGGCTGGAGTTGGGCAGCGATTAATTGTGTTAGGTGCGGGTTCATTTTTACATTTTGTAATTGGTTTTATTCTCTTACTTACGCTTTTTTTATCGGTAGGAGTCACTTCAGTAACTAGCACAGTTGAAGCAGTCAGTGAGTGCATTCCAAAGAGTGCAAATGAAGTTTGTACTTCAAAATCTACACCGTCACCAGCAAAAGAGGTTGGGATTCTAGCTGGCGATAAAATTACTAAAGTAAATGGTACCTCCTACTCAGAGTGGGTAGATGTTGTAACACTAATTAGAAAATCTGCTGGCACTCAACTTGAAATTACTGTTGAGCGAAATGGGATGCCGATCAATCTACTGGTAACTCCGGCAAGTAGAGAGTTAAACGGTAAGGATGTGGGGGTGCTGGGAGTTGTAAATACAATTGGCACAATTACCTATGGACCAGTTGAGGCAACCGCTAAAGCTACAAAATACACTGGAGAAATTTTAGGAAACAGTTTAACCGCTCTCTTTACTCTGCCAGCAAAGATTCCAGATTTGGTTCGTCAAACATTTGGTGGTGAAAAACGAGATGTTGAAGGGTTAGTTGGTGTTGTTGGGGTAGCACGAGTAAGTGGTGAGACAGCTCAAACCGATAAATTAACAACTCGAGAAAAGGTTGCTACCTTTATTTTAATTATTGCTTCTCTAAATTTATTTGTTGGTATGTTTAATCTACTTCCACTTTTGCCTTTAGATGGCGGACATATGGCGGTAGCAATTGCAGATGGCGTTAGAAATTTCTGGGCTAAACGCAGAGGCCTGGTAAAACCATCACCATTTGATGTTGAAAAATTAGCACCGATCACCATGGTGGTCTTTATTTTTATGGCTGGTTTGTCACTTCTGCTGCTTACCGCCGATATCTTTAACCCAATCAGACTTAACTTCTAGGTACTCTTTAGCCATGGTTGATTTGGGAATTCCATCGGCGCCACCACCAACTTTGGCCCCTCGTCGAAAGAGTAGGCAGTTAAAAGTTGGTTCAGTACTTGTAGGTGGTGATGCACCAGTTTCTGTGCAATCAATGTGCACCACATTAACGGCAGATGTTAATTCAACTTTGCAACAAATTGCCGAGCTCACCGCTTCTGGCTGCCAAATTGTTAGAGTTGCTGTGCCATCACAAGATGATGCTGATGCACTTGCACAAATTGCAAAAAAATCACAAATTCCTGTAATCGCAGATATTCATTTTCAACCAAAGTACATTTTCGCAGCTATAGATGCCGGTTGTGCTGCAGTTAGAGTAAATCCTGGAAATATTAAACAATTTGATGACAAGGTTAAAGAGGTGGCAAAAGCTGCCAAAGATGCTGGAATTCCAATTCGAATTGGTGTTAATGCAGGTTCATTAGATCCACGATTGTTGGCAAAATATGGAAAGGCAACTCCTGAGGCGCTAGTTGAGTCAGCTTTATGGGAGGCATCATTATTTGAAGAGCATGATTTTAGAGATATCAAAATTTCAGTAAAGCACCATGATCCGGTAACCATGGTTAAGGCATATCGATTACTGGCAGCTAAATGTGATTATGCATTACACCTCGGTGTTACTGAGGCTGGTCCAATTTTCCAAGGCACAATTAAATCTGCAACTGCATTTGGAGTATTACTTTCCGAAGGAATTGGCGACACAATAAGAGTATCTCTGTCAGCACCACCAGTTGAAGAGGTAAAGGTTGGAATATCAATTTTAGAATCTTTAAATCTTCGTCAACGAAAGTTAGAGATTGTCTCTTGCCCATCCTGCGGCAGAGCCCAGGTTGATGTTTATACCTTGGCAGAAAAAGTTCAAGCCGGTCTGCAAGGAATGACTGTGCCACTTCGAGTTGCAGTTATGGGATGTGTAGTTAATGGACCGGGTGAAGCAAGAGAAGCTGATCTTGGTGTGGCCTCTGGTAATGGTAAAGGTCAGATATTTGTGAAGGGTGAGGTTATTAAAACGGTGCCGGAGGCACAAATAGTTGAGACCTTAATTGAAGAGGCGATGCGCCTTGCTGAAGAAATGCAGGCAGCAGGTGTGGCATCAGGAGAACCATCTGTCGCAGTTCAATAGGTAGGCTTTACCTATGTTAAGGATGTCGACATTATTGTTACGCACTTTGCGTGATGATCCAGCAGATGCTGAGGTTGCATCCCATAAATTATTAGTTCGAGCAGGCTATGTTCGCCGAATTGCTGCTGGTATCTACTCTTGGCTGCCACTTGGTTATCGCACTTATCGAAAAATAGAGAACATAATTAGGCAAGAGATGGATGCTGCTGGTTTTCAAGAGGTTCACTTTCCAGCACTACTTCCAAAAGATCCTTATGAGGCGACAAATCGATGGGCTGAGTATGGTCCAGATTTATTTCGTTTACAGGATAGAAAAAAGAATGATTTTTTATTAGGTCCAACCCATGAGGAGATGTTTACCTTAATGGTAAAAGGAGAGTTCTCTTCCTATAAAGATTTACCACTTTCTATTTATCAAATCCAAACAAAGTATCGAGATGAACCTCGTCCTCGAAGTGGAATTATTAGAGGCAGAGAGTTTGTAATGAAAGACTCTTACAGCTTTGATATTGATGAAGCTGGTCTTGAGCGCTCTTATAACCAACATCGGCAGGCTTATATTAAAACCTTTGATCGCCTGGGATTAAAGTACAACATTGTTTCAGCTATGAGTGGTGCTATGGGTGGTTCAAAATCTGAAGAGTTTTTAGCTCCATGCCCAACTGGTGAAGATACATATGTTTTATGTAATGGCTGTGGCTACGCAGCAAATGTTGAAGCGATGGTGACAAAAGTTTCGACATACCAGGGTGAAAAAGTGGGAGCGATTGAGGAGTTAGATACCCCAAATACCCCAACAATTGATTCTTTAGTTGAGTTATTTAATAGAAAGTATTCGGCAAATATTTCAGCGGCTGATACCTTAAAAAATGTCTTATTGATGGCAGATGAGAAGCCGATCTCAGTATTACTGCCTGGCGATCGTGAGGTAGATTTAAAACGTTTGGGTGCAAATTTAGTTGGTGTTAAGGATTTAAGATTATTTGAGGATGCAGATTTTGCAAAGTATCCAAAATTAGTAAAGGGGTATGTAGGTCCTCAGGATGCTAAGGCTTTTGGATTAAAACTTTATGCTGATCCAAGAGTTGTTACAGGTTCACATTGGGTAACTGGTGCTAATAAGAGAGATAGACATGCAAAAAATGTTACCTGTGGACGTGATTTTGTAGTTGAGCAGTATGTCGAGGCGGCTGAGGTTAAGGCTGGTGATGCATGTCCTAAATGTGCTAAACCAGTGGTGATTGATCGGGCAATTGAAATTGGGCATATATTCCAATTAGGCCGAAAGTATGCACAAAGTTTAGATTTAACAGTTTTAGATAAAGCGGGAAAGCCAGTAGTTGTAACCATGGGTTCATATGGAATCGGAGTTTCAAGAGCGGTTGCTGCTATTGCCGAGCAGAGTTACGATGAATTAGGACTGTGCTGGCCAAGTGAAATTGCACCAGCTGATGTTCATATTGTGGCAACTGGGAAAGAGGATCAACCATTTGATGTCGCAGAACAAATCGCAAAAGATTTAGAGGCAAAGGGATTAGAGGTATTACTTGATGATCGCCGAGATGTAAGTGCTGGTGTGAAGTTTAAAGATGCTGAATTGATAGGCATTCCTAAAATAATAATAGTTGGAAAATCCTTAGTTGATGGCAAAGTTGAGATAAGAGATCGAAAATCTTCAGCCAAGCATGAGGTTGCAGTAGCTGATGTTGTTAAAAATATTATTAACTAATGAGTATTGAGATTGCGATCTTTTTAGCGATCGCATCAGGATTTGCAGGTTTTGTTGATGCCATGGCAGGCGGTGGCGGATTAATTCAATTACCTGCACTAATCATTGGCCTACCTAATAAAGATATTGCTTTGATTTTAGGAACAAATAAGGTGCCATCTGTGTTTGGCACCGCTGCAGCAGCAAGAAATTACTTTAAAAATATCAAACCTGATATTCCATTAACTCTGAGTATGATGTTGCCAGCCTTTATTGGTTCAATGGCGGGTGCCGCTTTAGCCGCATCCATACCAGTTAGTTTTTTTAGGCCATTTATAGTTTTACTTTTAATCACTGTAGCGATCTATACCTGGCGCAAACCGCAATTAGGAATCTCTGAGAATTTAAAATTTACTCAAAACAAAAGATTAGTGCTTGTGGCTTTGATTGGATTTTTAATTGGCTTCTATGATGGAATTTTTGGTCCAGGAACTGGCACATTTCTAGTCTTCTTTTTAGTCTCAGTTATTGGATATGCTTTTTTGAAAGCCTCGGGGACTGCAAAACTTGTAAATTTATCTACAAATATTGGAGCAATACTTAGCTTTCAACTCACCGGACATATTTGGTGGCAATTGGGGTTACTTTTAGCATTTGCCAATGTAACTGGAGCAATTATTGGTTCTCACTTAGCAATTAAGGGTGGATCTGCCTTAGTAAGGAAAGTTTTTTTACTTGTAGTCTTCCTACTCATCACTCGCGTTGCTTGGGATACTTTTATAAGTTAAACTTGTAACACAACTTAATATCGAAGAGGGTAAAAATGGGAAGAAAAGAAGAGATATCAGCGGCGATTACACCCGCACTAAGTGACCTTGGTTTTTATTTAGAGGATTTAAACATCTCCTTTGCTGGAAAACGCTCCTTATTAACTGTAATTGTTGATGCTGATCGCCATCTATCTCTAGATGAGGTAACCCAAGCTACTAAAGCAATCTCTGAAATCGTTGAAAATATTCCTGCCTTAGGTTCTACCCCCTTTACGCTAGAGGTAACATCCCCTGGAATTGATAGACCATTAACTAAACCTAGACATTGGCGAAAAAATATTGATCGCCGCATAAAGATTATTTTGCAAGATGGAAAAGAGATTAAAGGCAGAATCAAATCTGCTAATGAAGTATCCGCCACGATAGATGATGTTGAAGTTTCCTATGCAGATATAAAACGTGCCAATCTTGAGATTGAATTTAAGCAGGTTGGAAAATGAGTGTAGATGTTGGGGCACTTAAGGTATTGGCGGCCGAGAAAAAACTTCCGCTTGAGCGATTGATTAATGCTATTGAAAATGAGGTGGCAGCAGCTTATGCAACTTTACCTGGTGCAAAACCCCATGGCCGTGCCGTATTAAATCGCCAAAGTGGTGAGATAGTAATTTATGTTCCAGTTTTAGGTCCTGATGGTGATCGGATTGATACGGTAACCGATAATCCAAATGGATTTAACAAATTAGCTGAAAAGACTGCTCGCAAAGTTATTAAGGAAAAAATGCGTCAGGCAAAAGATCTTGAGGTGGTAACTGAGTTTTCTGGCTCAGTTGGAGATGTGATTAGTGGAGTTGTTCAGCAAGGTAGAGATGCTGAGATAATTTATGTAAATCTTGGAAGGGTAGAAGGAAAAGTTCCGCCAGCAGAGCAGGTTAAAGGTGAAGTTTTTAAACATGGCGATCGGATAAAATGTTTCGTAGTTGATGTTAAACAAGGTGAGAAGGGCCCAGAGGTTACACTCTCACGCACACATCCAGCATTTGTAAAAATGTTATTTGCACTTGAAGTACCAGAGATTAAAGATCGTATTGTAGATATTGTTGGAATCGCTCGCGAGGCTGGTGCTAGAACAAAACTTTCAGTACGAACTCATCGAGCAGGAGTTTCTCCCAAGGGTGCGTTAATTGGTCCGCAGGGTTCTAGAGCGCAAAATGTTATGAATGAGTTAAGTGGTGAAAAAATCGACATTATTGATTACTCAGATGATCCAGCAGTTTATGTTGCTAATGCATTAGCGCCAGCAAAGGTTAGCTCTGTGGAGATAGTAGATTTAGCGAATAAATCAGCCAAGGTGATTGTGCCTGATTATCAATTATCACTTGCGATTGGTAAAGATGGTCAAAATGCTCGGCTGGCTGCTCGCCTTACTCAGTGGCGAATTGATATCCATCCGGATAATCCAGTTACTCAAATTAAGGCGGAAAATACCGATCAAGCGCCAATCATTTCACCTACCGAAGGGGCTTAGGGTAGAGTTTAGATGTCTAAGAAAAAGCTCAGGCAACGCAGTTGTATCGCTTGCCGAAAGCTTGGAGATTGGACAGATTTAATTCGCACGGTATTGGTCAATAATGAAGTTAAAGTTGACTTAAACCATCGAATGCCAGGTCGGGGAGCATGGCTTCACCGAAATTGCTTTCAGATGGCACTTGAGCGAAAGGCATTTAATAGATCCTTCAAAATTGAAGGAGACATTAAATTCAATGAGATTGAGAATTACTTAAAAAATTTAAGTGATTATTAATAGTACGGAGCGAGCGAGAATGACACTCTAATGAGCACTGCAAGATTATGAGTAGGTCTATTTAGGCTCGAACGTAAATAACGTCGGGCCAGGAGATGGAGAAGTGTGGCCAAGGTCCGCGTTTATGAATTAGCTAAAGAGTTAGGGCTTGAAAGTAAAGAGCTACTAGCTAAGCTACAAGAGGTCGGCGAATTTGTTCGCTCAGCATCATCAACTGTTGAAGCACCGGTAGTGCGCAAGTTGATGGATAAGTTTCCAGAGCTAGTTCCTGCTGAAGCTGCGCCAAAAACTAAAAAAGCACCAGTTAAAAAATCAGCTGCAAAACAAACTGTAAAGGTTGAGGATCTACCTCCTGAATTACAACAGATGATTGAAGGTGCAACACCAAGTGCGCCACCAACAAGATCTACAACTCCATCACAACCACCACGAGCTGCAAATAATCCTTTTTCTTCAACACCATCCTCACTACCTCGTCCACCACGAGCAGGAAATAATCCATTTAGTTCCGGCGCTGGACCACGTCCACCAGCAAGACCAATTAGACCTGGTGAAGCAGGTCGAGGTGGTGAAAAATTAAAACCAGGTCAACGACCACCAATGTCTGGTGCTCGTCCTGGATCAGTACGCCCTGGATTTGCGGCACGTCCGCCACAAAGT
>CAYFKM010000040.1:0-5318 GCA_964344025.1 uncultured Candidatus Nanopelagicus sp.
TAATTAAGTATCCATAATGTGGCGATTGCCACGATCAAATGTTAAGTAGTTCCAAGTCCAATCTGCCATCGTGCCGATCTTGTTTCTTCCCCCTAATAAATAAAATAGGTGCAGCCATAACCAAATTAACCAAGCTACTGCACCTGATATTTTCAAACTTTTAACTTGAACAACCGCCTTATTTCTACCGATTGTAGCCATTGAGCCCTTATCTAAGTATTTAAAGTTTTCTAACTTCTGATTTTTTGCTACTCGCATAATTTGTTTAGCGATAAATTTACCCTGTTGAATTGCAACTGGTGCGACCATCGGTAAGGTATTTCCATCCTTGCCAACAGCAGCTGCAATATCTCCTAATGCCCATATATATGGATAATTTTTTACCTGCATTGTTGGATCAACAGCAATTCGATTGCCCGCAGTTGGTAAATTTAATTGCGCCATCGCATCAGAGCCTTTAACACCAGCTGCCCAAATTGTGATCTCAGATGGGATAATAGAGCCATCCTTTAGCAAAATTTTTCGATGCTCAACCTCTTTAACTGCAGTATTTAATAAAACTTTAACTCCTAGTTTTTCTAAATCTTTTTTAGTACGTGCAGATAACTTTGGCGCAAAAGGCGGTAGCAACCTAGGACCTGCCTCAATCAAAGAAATATCAATATGGGCAGCTGCATTTGCTTGATCAGATTTAAGTGGACCGCGAATTAACTCTGCGATCGCACCTGCCATCTCAACTCCAGTTGGCCCGCCGCCAATTACGGTAATTGATAATTTAGTGTCATCTTCAAATCTACATAAATCTTCAAACCGGCGCATAATCTCTGCCCTAATTGTGAGCGCCTCGGAGACTGACTTCATTCCTAAGGTGAACTCCTTAACTCCTGGGATTCCAAAATCAGCAGTAACTGAACCTAAGGCGACTATTAAATGATCAAATTTTAAAAGCTCACTGCTATCTAACTTAACCTCTTTATTTTTATGATCAATTGATATGGGTGATCCCATTCTAAATTTAACTGGGGTTTTTCTTAACGCGCCCCTAATTGGATAAGCCACATGATCTGCGGCAAGACCAGCGGTTGAAACTTGGTATAGAAGTGGCAGAAAAGTTTGATAATTATGGCGATCCACCACCGTTACATCGGCAATTTTATGTAGGGCTCTGGCTGCAGCTAAACCACCAAATCCGCCACCGAGAATTACAACCTTTGGCTTATTCATTGTATTAAGTCTACTGTTTATCCCATGAAGGATGAGCGCAAAATACTTGTTACTGGTGCTTCAGGGTATGTAGGTGGCCGTTTAGTTACTGCACTACTTGAAGATGGTGCTGATGTTCGGGTTTTTGTTCGCGATGCCAATAAAGCGCAAAGCCATACCTGGGCTAATCAGGTTGAAATTGCAACTGGAAATGCAACAGATTTTGAATCCACTAAAGCGGCATTAGCAGGTGTTCACACCGCCTTTTATTTACTTCACTCAATTAATTTAGGTCCAAATTTTGATGAAATTGAATCTAATATGGCTAAAAACTTTGCAAAGGCTGCGCAAAGTTGCGGTGTTAAACAAATAATTTATTTAGGTGGAATTAATAATGATGTTAAAAGTAGTAAGCATTTAAACTCGAGAGAGAATACTGGCAAATCTTTGGCAACTACAACTGTGCCCGTAATAGAGTTACGAGCTGGAATAATTATTGGTTCAGGCTCGGCATCCTTTGAAATGTTGCGTCATCTAACTCACCGCTTACCCGTAATGACCACACCAAAATGGGTATCAAATAAGACTCATCCAATTGCAATTAGAGATGTGCTTTGGTACTTAAGAAATTGTGCAAAGTTAGAGAAACCAGTTTCAGGAGTATTTGATATTGGTGGTCCAGAAGTTTTGACCTACGCCGATATGATGCAAAAATTTGCAAAATTATCTGGTCTTCGAAAACGTCTTATTATTAAAGTGCCAGTTTTAACTCCTAAGTTATCTAGCCTTTGGATTGGCTTTGTTACCCCAGTTCCAACCTCACTAGCTCGGCCATTGGTTGGCTCATTGATTAGTGAGGTGGTAGCGGATTCAAATAAATCAATCAATAATTTAATCCCACCACCTAAAGAGGGATTGATCGATGTTTCAACTGCAATATCTTTGGCATTAAGTAAGGTTTCAAGTAACACCGTTTCTACAAGATGGTCAGATGCCACAACTCAAACCGCGCCATGGCAAAAAGCCCAATCAGATCCAGCTTGGGCTGGGGAGATGTTGTTAAGTGATAAAAAAGTTCGCATAACTGATGCATCTATTAAAAGTCTTTGGGAGGCAATTGAGGAGATTGGTGGTGAAAATGGTTGGTATGGCTCTGATTTTCTCTGGTACTTACGGGGATTGCTTGATCGGATGATTGGCGGTGTTGGCTTAAGACGAGGTAGAAGAGATCCAATTCATTTAAGAGTTGGTGACTCACTTGATTTTTGGCGAGTGGAATCTTTAATACCTGAGCAATCACTGAAGTTATACGCTGAGATGATTTTGCCTGGCAAGGCTTGGCTTGAGTTTAGAATTTCTAAGTTACCAAATGGTCAAAGTGAGGTTGTGCAGGAGGCAACTTTTTCACCTCGTGGCTTAGGCGGTCAGTTGTACTGGTATGCAGTCTTACCGCTTCACGTATTTGTTTTTCCTACCATGATTAGAAATCTAATTCGCAGTGCTAACCGAAAGGATTATGCAGCTAAAAATGCATCAGTTTAATTCTGAGGTTGAGGAGTTAGCCAAAGAGGTTTTAGAGTACTCATTGATTCGACTTAGAACAGATCCACCATTAGATGGGCCAAAAACAGAAGCAGAGCTATTTAACTTAGTTGGTAATACCATTACCGAAAAAGGTTTAGGTGGACAGCAAGCACTAAAATTATTTAAAGATGTTTTAGCTAAAGCCTGTATCTCAACTGATCACCCTAGATACTTAGCATTTATCCCATCTGCTCCAAGTGAGTTTGCAAACCTTTTTGATTTAGTAGTAGGTGCTAGTGCACTTTACGGCGGCTCTTGGCTTGAGGGTGCTGGTGCAGTTTATGCTGAAAATCAAGCACTTAAGTGGATTGCTGATTTAGCAAATATGCCAGCAAGTTGTGGTGGAGTTTTTGTTCAAGGTGGGACGATTGGAAATTTATCTGCGCTAGTTACTGCGCGAAATACCTTTCGTAGTAAACGAAAAGATGTCACTAAATGGGTAGTAGCTGCTAGCTCTGATGCCCATTCATCTATTAAATCTGCAGCAGAGGTTATGGATATTGGCATGCTGTTGATTAAGCCAGATAAAGATGGATCACTCCAGGGAGCAGATTGTGAAATTGCAATTGATAAATACCATAGTGAAAACCCAAATCATCAGGTATTTGCTTTGGTTGCAACTGCTGGCACTACCAATCTTGGAATAATTGATAATTTAAAGAGTATTGCTAAGTGTGCTTTAGAGCGCAAAATTTGGTTTCATGTCGATGGTGCCTATGGCTTAGCTGCACTTTGTGCGCCATCAGTTAGACCGTTATTTGATGGGATTGAATTAGCAGATTCATTTATTGTCGATCCACATAAGTGGTTGTTTGCACCCTTTGATGCCTGTGCATTGATATATCGAAATCCAAAATTAGCTAAGAAAACCCATCTACAAAAAGCTGCCTATTTAGAGTCTTTATATGAGGATAATGAGTGGAATCCATCAGATTATGCAATTCATTTAACTAGAAGAGCAAGAGGATTGCCGTTTTGGTTCTCATTAGCCGCTCATGGCACTTTGGAGTATGCCAAAGCAATGGAAAAAACTATGGATGTGGCAAAGAATGCAGCTAGGCAAGTTAGCGAACATCCAAATTTAAAACTTTTAATGGAGCCAACACTTTCAATTGTGGCATTTGAAAGAGTGGGTTGGAGCCTTGCTGATTATGAAAAATGGAGTGATAAATTGTTAGCTGATCAGATTGGATTTGTAACGCCATCATCACATAAAGGTAGGCCGATCCTTAGATTTGCAATAGTCAATCCTTGGACAAATCCATCTGATATCTCGGCAATTCTCGCCACGCTATAATTGATATAAACCAGAAATTGTCCCACCCCTCTTTTAAGATATGCCTATGTCCGCATTTATCGATCCCACTTCAGATGCTGTCGCTACTGGATTAACTGAGTTAGAGATAAAGCTGTTGGAGTTTGAAGGAGCATGGTGGCGGCATGCAGGTACTAAAGAGAGTGCAATTAAAGAGTTATTTAATTTAACCCCACCTGCCTACTACCAATTACTAAATAATTTAATTGATAAAGAAGCGGCATTAATGGCCCAGCCGATTTTGGTTAAAAGATTGCGCCGGATAAGAGATACCAGAGCGAGCGCTAGATCTAGTAGCAAACTCGGCTTTACCCTCTAAACCCACCCCTGCACCCCCATCCTGCGACCTGTAATTTGGCGCATCAGGAATAAATCCTCTAGATTTGGCCTTAGCACTCTATAGGTGAGAGTGATAAAAACACCTAATACTTACTTTAAGCAATATGTGAAAAGGGAGAAATAGATATGGCAAAGATGATTGCCTTTAATGAAGAGGCTCGTCGCGGTTTAGAGCGCGGCATGAATACATTGGCCGATGCGGTCAAGGTAACCCTTGGACCTCGTGGCCGAAATGTAGTGCTGGAGAAAAAATGGGGAGCACCAACTATTACCAATGATGGTGTTTCAATTGCTAAAGAGATTGAGTTAGAAGATCCTTGGGAAAAGATCGGTGCTGATTTAGTTAAAGAGGTGGCAAAGAAGACTGATGATGTTGCCGGTGATGGCACCACAACCGCCACAGTATTAGCACAGGCGATGGTTCGTGAAGGTTTACGCAATGTTGCAGCTGGATCAAATCCAATGTCACTTAAGCGCGGAATTGAAAAAGCAGTTGAGGTTATCTCAGATGAGTTATTAAAGATTGCAAAGCCAGTTGAAACTAGAGAGCAAATCTCAGCAACTGCTTCGATCTCAGCAGCAGACACCACAATCGGATCGATGATTGCAGAGGCAATGGATAAGGTTGGAAAAGAGGGTGTAATTACCGTTGAGGAGAGCAACACCTTTGGCCTTGAGTTAGAGCTAACTGAGGGTATGAGATTTGATAAGGGATATATCTCAGCCTACTTTGTAACTGATACAGAGCGTATGGAAACAGTTATGGAGGATGCGTATATTTTGATCGCAAACTCAAAGATTACAAATATTAAAGATTTAGTACCGGTGCTAGAGAAGGTTATGCAGACTGGTAAGGCGTTAGTAATTATTGCTGAAG
>CAYFKM010000040.1:5328-8313 GCA_964344025.1 uncultured Candidatus Nanopelagicus sp.
TGTTCTCATCTGTTGCAGTCAAGGCACCAGCGTTTGGCGATCGCCGCAAAGCAATGCTGCAAGATATTGCAATCTTAACTGGCGCAACTGTGATCTCAGAGGAGGTTGGTCTTAAGTTAGATCAAACCACCCTTGAGTTGCTTGGAACCGCCCGTAAGGTAGTTATTGCTAAAGAGGAGACCACCATTGTTGAAGGTGGCGGTGATCAAGAGCAGATTAAGGGCCGGGTTAATCAGATTAGAGCTGAGATTGAAAAGAGTGACTCTGATTATGATCGGGAAAAACTACAAGAGCGGTTAGCAAAATTAGCTGGTGGTGTGGCAGTTATTAAAGCTGGCGCAGCTACTGAGGTTGAGTTAAAAGAGCGCAAGCACCGTATTGAAGATGCGGTAAGAAATGCTAAAGCTGCAGTTGAAGAGGGAATTGTTGCTGGAGGTGGAGTGGCATTACTTCAAGCCTCAAAGGTTGCTCTTTCTAAATTAAAACTAACAGGGGATGAAGCAACTGGTGCAAAAATTGTTGAGTACGCAGTTGAATCTCCTCTTAAGCAGATTGCAATTAATGCTGGCCTTGAAGGTGGCGTAATTGTTGAGAAGGTACGTGGACTTGAGACTGGTTTTGGTCTAAATGCTGCATCAGGTGAGTATGTAGATATGATTAAAACTGGAATTATTGATCCAGCAAAGGTAACCAGATCTGCACTACAAAATGCAGCTTCAATTGCTGCACTCTTTTTAACTACAGAAGCGGTAATTGCAGATAAGCCAGAGCCAAAGGCAGCAGCACCAATGCCTGGTGGCGATGGTGGCGGAATGGATTTCTAGTAAATCTAAATAAAGCTTGGATAAAGCCCCCGCGTAAATGTGGGGGCTTTTTTCATTTAATCAATTGCAGATTACAATTAATGCATGGCTAAGAAAAAATCCTTATTTAAAAAGCTGCGCAAATCAGAGAACTCAGTTGTCGCAGAGCCAGAGGCACCAGTAGATGAGGCGTTGCTAGAGGAGCTTGCTAAACCTAAGGTTGAAGAGGTAGTAAAACCTGCAATTGTTAGAAAGCCATACATCGCTCCTCCAAAAACCTATCCAGAGGTTATAAATATTGAGGTTAATAAAAATGATATTTTTAACGCAGTTGAGATAGCAAAAAAAGCTGCGATTGAGGATGCTGGTAAGGCTGAGTTTGTTGGTGAGTTTTACTCAATAGATTCTGATGAAGAGCGGGTTGCAACCTACTTATTTGAAGCAAAATTACCTGGTTATAAAGGGTGGCGGTGGGCAGTAACTGTTGCCAAAGTTGATGAATCAGCAAATCCAACTATTTGTGATGTGGTCTTACTTCCTGGCACAAAAGCATTACTTGCTCCAAATTGGGTTCCCTACTCACAACGAATTCAACCAGGTGATATTGGAGTAGGAGATGTTGTTCCAACTGCGCCAGATGATGAACGATTAGTTCCAATAAATAACGCTCTTCCTGGTGAGGAGGAGTTAGATCTAGCTCAGCTATATGAGTTTGGATTTAGTAGAGCAAGAGTGTTATCAATTGTTGGCAGAGATGCAGCGAGTAAGCGATGGTATGAAGGTGATCGTGGTCCTAAAGCACCAATTGCAGCGGCAGCACCAAAGCCATGTTCATCTTGCGGATTTTTTATTCCAATCTCAGGTTCACTTCGTTCTACATTTGGTGTTTGTTCAAATGCGATCTCACCTGAGGATGCTCGAGTAGTTTCAGTCGATCATGGCTGTGGTGCTCACTCAGAGGCGTTAATTAAGGCTGATTAACGCGCTACCACCATTAACTAGGTTGCGATAAACTAAGCACCTGCCCATCTAATGATGGCCTAAACGAATACTAAAATTTCTTAAGGAGATACCAATGCCTAGTGGTCGCGTTAAATGGTTTAGCTTAGAAAAAGGCTTTGGCTTTATCTCAAATGATGAGGGTGAGGATGTTTATTTAGCAGCCTCTGCATTACCTAATGGGGTTGCAACTGTTAAACCAGGTACAAAATTAGAGTTTTCAATTGCTGATGGCCGTCGTGGCCCACAAGCGCTCTCAGTTTCAATTGTCGAGGCCCCACCATCAATCTCTGGTAGCTCTCGTGGAAAAAATGATGATTTGGCTGCCATGATTGAGGACACAATTAAGATTTTAGATCGCTATAGCAACTCACTTAGAGGTGGTAGATCAACTGCAACCGAAGCTGAGCGCTTAGCAAAGGTGTTGCGTGGGATTGCATCCCAAATTGAGGGCAATTAAAGCTGCCCGCGCCGGCCTCGTTTAATTGTGTAACGAAGCCCAATTACGCCAAGGAGTGCACCAACTACACAAATCCATAGGATTTTTGTATCTGCATTTATCACAATTGCAAAAACAAATGCAATGATCCAAAGTACGATTCCAAGTGAGATTACAAATATTGCTTCTTTCATTTAAGAATCCTTAACTTGATAAACCGCTAATTAATACCATGGCTACCATGCCAAATAAAATTGCTATGGTAACTACTCTTCTAAATCTTGGACTCATCATTTACTTAAAGCCTTTCTACTACATACTCAATGGATTTAGTTAGTGCATCAATATCAGATGGCTCAACCGCTGGAAACATGCCAATTCTAAGTTGATTCTTACCTAATTTACGATATGGATCGGTATCAACTATGCCATTTGCTCTTAAAATCTTTGCCACCTCTAAGGCATCAATTGAATCATCAAAATTTATAGTGCCCACTACCTTTGATCTCATTTTTGGATCAGCGACAAATGGAGTGGTGTAAGAAGTATTTTCTGCCCAAGAGTAAAGTCGATTAGCAGATTCGGCACTGCGCCCTGCTGCAAATTTTAATCCGCCATTTTCATTCATCCACTTAAGTTGTTCAGCTAATAGGATAATTGTGGCAAGAGCTGGTGTGTTGTAACTTTGATCTAATCTAGAGTTTTCAATTGCAATTGATAGATCAAAAAATGCTGGTACCCATC
>CAYFKM010000041.1:0-8279 GCA_964344025.1 uncultured Candidatus Nanopelagicus sp.
ATCTGCAAGCTTTGAAACTCTTATTTGCTATGAATTGATAAATGATAGATTCAGAGATGAAATTTCATCGAATTTTCTCGTTATCCAAACTAATAATGCAACTTTTGGAGACACGGCGCAGCTAGAACAACAGCTTAATATTGCTAAAGTTCGAGCACTCGAAAGTGGGCGCAATATTGCCTATGTATCAACAACTGGCGTCACCTCTTTGCTAACAAGTAATGAAAAAATGAGTAAATCTCTAGACAAGTTTCAGCAAGGATCATTGATTGGCGAGATTCCTCTTGTCGAAGGTAAGACCTTTGCACAGGGATACGGTTATCTCCTAGAGCCATTTTTTCTGACAACGCTCCTAATAGGTAGACTTAGGCGAGCAAAGTAATGATTAAGAAAGTACTACTGGTTATCCCAACTTACAATGAATCTGATTCAATTAGATTATTGTTTAACAGAATAAAGAATATAAAACCGGAATTAAGATATTCATATGAGATTGACATATTGATTGTTGATGGGAACTCCTCAGATCAAACTCGAGAAATAGCAGCTTCACTAGGGAGTGCAAATCTAAAAATTATTCATCAGATCCAAAAAAATGGAATCGGTCCAGCATATAAAGCTGGTTTTGAGTATGGACTTGAAGGTGAATACTCATTATTTATTCAGATGGATGCTGATTTAAGCCACCAACCAGAGGAGTTAGGCAAATTGCTATTAGCTTCAACAGATCAAAATCTGGTTATTGGGACACGGTGGATTTCAGGTGGTTCAGTTATCAATTGGCCACGCTATAGAAGACTGGTATCAAAGCTAGGTACTAGATATGCCGCAATCTTGCTGGGACTAAAAAATAGGGATTTGACCTCAGGTTTTCGCGTTTTACCCAGAGAGTTATTAGAGAAACTAGATTTATCAAAAATTCAAAGTATCGGATACGGTTTTCAAATAGAGATGGCTCTTACCGCAGTACGAGCAGGTTTTCAGATCGTGGAGGTGCCGATCACATTTATCGAACGAGCAAACGGAAAGTCGAAAATGAGCCTAGGCATCGTCTTTGAAGCCTGGAAGGTAGTCACCACAGAGGGATTTAAGCGCATCTTTTTTCGCCGATAATCTACATTATGTAAAGTAGAATGGATCTAGTTCGAAGCCAACTCCTCTATCGGCAAACAGCTACAAACTAGGTTTCGATCCCCATAAACCCCATCAATACGCCCAACGGTAGGAAGATATTTTCCAGCTCTGCCAATTCCGAACTCTTCACCTGTAGGAAAAGCGGCAGCACTTCGATCATACTTTCGCTCCCAGTTCTTTGAAACCAGATCACCAATAGTGTGTGGGGCAAATCTAAGTGGTGACTCCTCAACTGAAATTTTTCCCGCTTCGATATCGGCTATCTCACTCCTTATGCTCTCCATCGCTGCCAGGAATCTATCCAACTCTCTGACATCTTCGGATTCAGTCGGTTCGATCATCATAGTTCCAGCTACTGGAAAACTAACTGTTGGTGCATGAAAACCATGATCCATTAATCTTTTTGCAATATCATCAACAGTGACACCAGTTTTCTTGGTAATTTCCCGAATGTCGATAATACATTCATGCGCAATATGACCATTTTGTCCTCGATACAAAACTGGAAAAAGTGGATCTAATTTCTTTGCTAGGTAGTTTGCAGACAGAATTGCTACCTCTGTTGCCTTTGTTAACCCCTTGCCCCCCATCATGCGAATATACATCCATGAAATTGGCAAAATAGATGCAGATCCAAAGGGAGCACTAGAGACCGGACCAGGACCTGTAGCAGGCCCAGCTAATTTGTTTGCTGGATGATTTGGCAAAAATGGAGCCAAATGAGCTCTAGAGATTACTGGACCAACACCCGGTCCCCCGCCACCATGCGGAATACAAAAAGTTTTATGCAGATTTAAATGAGATACATCTGCACCAAACTTTCCAGGCTTTGCTACCCCAACCAAAGCATTTAAATTTGCTCCATCAACATAGACTTGACCACCGGCGGCATGAATCATTTCGCATATTTCTGAAATTGCCTCTTCAAATACTCCATGTGTTGATGGGTAAGTCACCATTAGGGCAGCTAGATTTGATTTGTACTGTTCAATCTTTAACTTTAAATCACTAAGACTTACATTTCCGTCAGAATCGCATTCAATAACTATCACCTTCATACCTGCCATCACTGCACTTGCCGCATTGGTTCCGTGAGCACTGGCAGGAATCAAGCAGATATCCCGGTGAGATTCATTTTTACTATCTAAATAATTTCTGATTGCAAGTAAGCCAGCAAACTCCCCCTGCGACCCAGCATTAGGTTGTAATGAAACGGCATCATAACCAGTGACTGAAATCAGCCATCTACTCAATGACTCAATCAACTCCAAATATCCTTGCGTTTGATCAATAGGCGCAAATGGGTGGATAGAGTTAAATTCACTCCAGGTTATTGGAATCATCTCAGAGGTAGCATTGAGTTTCATTGTGCAGGAGCCCAGCGGAATCATTGTGCGATCCAATGCCAGATCTCTATCTGAGAGCGCTCTTATGTATCTCAGCATTGAAGTTTCAGAGTGGTAAGTATTAAATACTGGATGATCTAGAAATGGGGTTGTTCTAGCTAATCTTGAAGTTACTGCTGGTGTTTGCACTTCACTTAACTTAAACAGATTACATATCTTTCGAAACTCCGACTCAGAGATCGTTTCATCAAATGATATAGAGACTTCATTGTCAGATATATATCTCAAATTAAAGCCCGCATTTACCGCTTGCTCAATAACCATTGCAGCTTCAATGCTCTTAATATTTACAGTATCAAAAATATCATGATCATCGACAACGAAACCTGCAGATTTAGCAGATGCTCTAAATCGTAATGCCATGCTCTGAATTTGTCTTGCAATAGCTGTTAATCCCTCTGGTCCATGCCAAATTGCATAAAATGCGGAGATAACAGCAAGAAGAACTTGAGCTGTACAAATATTCGAGGTGGCCTTATCTCTTCGAATATGTTGCTCACGAGTCTGAAGAGCGAGTCTAAATGCTGGATTTCCATGCGAATCAACCGATTGTCCAACCAACCTTCCAGGTAAGGATCGCTCCAATCCAGACTTGACTGCCATGAAACCAGCATGTGGTCCACCAAATCCCACTGGAACACCAAATCGTTGAGCACTACCCACAGCAATATCTGCACCTAACTCACCTGGAGATTTAAAAAGTGTTAGCGCTAAAAGATCACAAGCAATGATTGCTAATCCACCTTTTTCTTTAACCATCTCAATTATCTTGATGGGATCCTTTATTCGCCCAGTACTTTCAGGGTATGCGATGAGCGCAGCAAACACCTCGGCAGAAAAATCATTTGCTTCAAAATTACTCTCAACCACGGATATTTTTAACGGTTTTGCTCTGGTATGAACTACTGCCTTGATGTGAGGGTGTAAATTTTTATCAATTAGGAAAATGGCATCATCACTGCCCTGCCAAACTCTTCTAGCTAGTGTCATTGCTTCAGCAGCTGAAGTTGCCTCATCTAACATAGATGCGTTGGCGATTCCTAAACCAGTTAGATCTGTTACCGCCGTTTGAAATGCAAAGATTGCTTCCAATCTACCTTGACTAATTTCAGGTTGGTACGGAGTGTAGGCGGTATACCAACCTGGATTTTCTAGAACATTTCGCAAGACCACAGGTGGCGTGATGGTTCCATAGTACCCACAACCCATTAATGATTTAACTAAAGTATTTTTCTTTGCAAGCTTTGAGATTTCTAAAAGTGCATCACTCTCAGAGATTCCCTCTGGAAGTGATTTTTCGATCTCACCCTTTATATGTATATTGCTTGGTACAACAGATTTGATAAATGAATCTAAATCCTCATAGCCCAATTCCATGAGCATAGTTTTAATTTGATACTCATTTGGACCGATATGACGGCTAGCAAAATCAGATCTTTGTGCCACCACTCCCCGATTCTTTTTGTCAGGGAAGAATTCTAATTGGTTTAAGCGCCCTTTAGTTTTCTACGTTGGGCTAACTCATCGTTAGATTCACCACTTACTACCAATGAGCCATCATTTAAATTCTCACCCTGTAAGGTTGAAAGGGAACCTTCAACCTCATTCCAGACCTTACCTATGGCAATTCCAAAAACTCCTTGACCACCTTGCAGTAGATCAACGATTTCATCAGCACTAGTGCACTCATAAATAGATGCACCATCACTCATTAAGGTAATGCTTTCTAAATCGGAGACACCTCTCGAGCGAAGGTGCTCAACAGCAGTTCTAATGTTTTGTAGCGATACACCAGTATCTAACAACCGTTTAACAATCTTCAAAACTAAAATATCTCTAAAACCGTAAAGGCGAGATGATCCTGAACCTGCTGCTCCCCTAACACCGGGCTCAACTAAACCTGTGCGGGCCCAGTAATCCAACTGACGGTAAGAGATTCCAGCGGCAACGCACGCTGTAGCTCCGCGATAGCCGATTTCGGTATTTTCACTCATGGGGACTCAATTCTAGGGGGAATGGCTAATTGTAGAAGAAATTGATCCTCGCTCAAGGTAGCGACACGAACAACTAAAGAGGAAGTCGAGGGTTGGACTTAACCGAGGAAATCTTCTGGGTTTATCTGATCCAGGAACTCTTTAAACCGTTCAACCTCATCCTCGGCCTGATCTGGAATCTCAATGCCAGCGAGCTCCAGCAACTCATCGCTGGCAAGGATAGGAACTCCAATTCGTAAAGCCAGCGCAATCGCATCACTTGGGCGGGCCGACACCGCCGGACCATCCTGAAAATTTAATTGGGCGTAAAAAATGCCATCCTTAAGTTCAGTCAGGTAGACAGTATTTAACTTTGCACCTAGCTGACCCAATACCTCTTTAAACAAATCATGAGTTAACGGTCGTGGCGGAATCACCTCTTGTTGGGCAAATGCAATTGCTGTGGCTTCAACTACTCCTAGCCAAATTGGCAGATACCGGACTCCATCTAATTCCTTAAGTAAAACTATTGGCTGATTAGATGGCATTTCAACTCGAACACCCATTACTTCAACTGGATGATATTTACTCATTAATCAGAAATGAATTATTACTTAGTTCGGTGCAATCCAGCACGAACTAGAGATGCATGTAAACGAATTGATAACGCTGCCAATTCTCGTTCTACCTCTTCAGCCCTTGCAATTGCTTCCGGACCCTTTTGTCGAAGTAATGGAGTAGTAACCTGTTCCACTAGACCAATCTCTCGATCAGCGGCAGTCTTAAATGCACGTAGGTGTCGGGCACCAATTCCAAATGCTGCAATCTCAGCAACCGCTTTTGCTACCGACAATGCATCGCTGTCGTAGTGTCGACCTCGAATAGAAATAAGACCATATGATTCAATTTCAGTAAGTTGATCATCCGATAAATTTGAGGCGGCAATCAACTCTGATCTTGTAAGGCGAAGGTCATTATTACTTGCAAATTGGTCTGCAGTTAGCACACCATCCTGTGTAGCCAATCTAGGTGTGGCAACTGCGCCAACAGCCTTAGCTGGAACTAGCCCACGATCTATGGCATCTAAATTATCTTTAATAACTTTCAGTGGCAGATATTGATCGCGTTGAGCAAGCAAAACAAATCTTAATCTTTCTAAATCATTGTTTGTAAATTTCCGATAACCGCTTGGAGTTCGCTGTGGCTCAATCAAGCCTTCGGATTCTAAAAATCTAATTTTAGATATTGTGATATCTGAAAACTCACTCTTCAACCGTGATAAAACCTCACCGATACTCAAGTAAGCTCTTGCTGGGACCGCCATTATTTACCCCCGATGAAAAGGGTTAGATGGTATTTACCGATTTGAATCTCATCCCCATTTACAATTTTAGAATCTCGAACTGAGATTGCGTTTAAGTAAGTTCCATTTAAACTTCCCAAATCTTTAACAGAATACCCCTCTGCGGTTCGGGAAATGAGTGCATGAGAGCGTGAAACTGTGATGTCGTCTAGGCAGATTTCATTATTCAAATCTCTACCAATTTTTGTCTCCACTGAATCAAGTAGGTATCTGCCACCAATACCTGCTCCCTTTAATACCAAAAGTATTCCCACTCCATCCTTTAAGGCAGAGACGATACTTTGTTGCTCATTGGACAGAGATTTATACAGTTCATCGCTTGCTATGCTCCCCGGAATCGACCTTAATTGGCGTAAATTCAATGTTGAGGTTAAATCGTTTGGAGGAGTTACTTTATCTGCCACTTTCGTCCCCTCCATAAGCTAAGTTCAACTATAGGCTGACACTATTGCTTAGACCGAGTTGGGTCAAGCGGTTAAACTTTGGTACTCCTGCGGTGAAAGAAGTTTTTCTGTTAACTCAGAACCGCTAATCTCAATTTCGGCAATCCACCCAGCTCCGTATGGATCAGAGTTAATAACCTCCGGATTTGAATCTAAAGTTTGATTGATTGCGACAACAGTGCCAGAGATTGGAGCATAAATTTCCGAAACAGATTTAGTTGACTCGACTTCTCCGCAAACTGAATTAGCCGATACAGATGAGGCGGATTTAGGAAGTTGAATATACACAATGTCGCCTAGTGCGGATTGCGCATAATCGGTAATTCCAATTCGAAATCTATTCGGTGCAAGCTCTTGCACCCATTCGTGATCTTTGGTGTAGCGAAGATTATCTGGAACTTTTGACATTCATCCCCTATCGAAAAAGCGTAGCTGCTCTAATCAGGTATTGAAAACCTGTGTAGAAGTATAGTGAAACTCCCCAGATTGCAAATGCCCAGCCAAAGATAAAGGAAATTTCTCCTAATTTCTCAGTTTCAGTCAAGAGTAGAAATGGAAAGGCATATAGCAGGTTGAATGTTGCCGCTTTACCAAGAAAGGAAACGGCAAGGAATTGATGACCCTTTATCTTTTGCAATAAGACAACCATAGATAGGACCAGATCCCGCAAAATTATTGCCCCTACCAACCACCATGGCAAATAATCTCTATAAGCAAGAGCGAGAATCACAGCAGCTATATACAAACGATCGACAACCGGATCAAACTTTGCACCAAAATCGGTAGTTTGATTTAAGGCTCTTGCTATTTTGCCATCAAGATAATCAGTTATGCCACCAAAAACAATAACAATGAAGGCTGCAATCGGTTGGTCGAGCCACAGGAACAAGTACAAAAAAGTCGGAACGCCTAAAGCTCGAAGCATCGTCAGTGCGTTAGGGATATTAAGCATCATCTCTTTCCTTTAACTTAACTGCCACCTCAACTGGGGTCCCGATGAACCCAAAATCCTCTCGTAACCTTCGTTCAATAAATCGGCGATAGGCATTCTCTAAGAAACCGGTTGCGAAAACTACGAATTTTGGAGGGCAAGTCCCAGCCTGTGTTGCAAACTTAATTTTTGGTTGCTTTCCTGATCTAACTGGTGGTGGATTAGCGCTGACTAATTCACCCAAAAAGGCATTTAACTTGGCGGTTGTGATTCGCTTCTCCCAGCTACTTAAAGCAGTCCGCATCGCTGGTGCAAGTCGATCCTTGTGCCAACCAGTTTTCGCTGACAGGTTTACCCGCTGCACCCATGGATATCTCTCCAACTGGCGATCCATCTCTTTTTCTAATTCTAATTGGCGTTCTTCATCGACTAAGTCCCACTTATTCAGCACTATTACGATCGCTTTACCAGCTTCATCAGCCATACTAATTATTCGTATATCCTGTTCAGTAAGTATTTTGGAGGCATCAAATATAACTAATGCGAGCTCAGCACGTTCTAGAGCAATTTGAGTTCTAAGTGAAGCGTAGTAATCAGTTCCACTTGCTTGATGCGCTCTTCGTCTAATCCCGGCTGTATCGATAAATCTCCAAGTCGAACTACCAAAATCAATTAATTCATCTACGGCATCTCTTGTGGTGCCCTCTGCATCATCAACCAATGAACGAGGTGACCCTGCTAAGGAATTAAGCAAACTAGATTTACCAACATTAGGTCGGCCAACAAGTGCAACACGACGAAAACCATCATCAATCTGTTGGGTTCCAACCTCTGGTAGCTGTTGAATCAATAAATCCAATAGATCTCCGCTGCCTCTACCATGTAAGGCTGATACAAATCTTGGTTCACCAAGACCTAAATTCCAAAGAGAGTAGCCCTCCGATTCATCTTCTGAGTTATCAATTTTATTAGCTACAAGAATAATTTTCTTTCCGCTTTTACGAAGCAACGTAACTAGTGACTCATCTT
>CAYFKM010000042.1:0-8213 GCA_964344025.1 uncultured Candidatus Nanopelagicus sp.
GCTGCTAAGGCTGCCCCAAAGCGTCGTCGTCGTAAGAAAGCAGCAAAGGCTGCTCCAAAGCGTCGTCGTCGTAGAAAAGCAGCAAAGTAAGTTATTAACTAAAAAACCCCGCCAGTTAACTGGCGGGGTTTTTTATTGCCATAAAACTTTTTATTACTAGGTAGGCTTGCCCCATAATGCGAAGTGGTCTTGACCTTACCCATATTGATCCATCAATTAGAGCCCAAGATGATCTATTTAGATTTATGAATGGCAAGTGGCTTAAAGAATCGGTGATTCCAGCAGATCGAGCCAGTGATGGTGCTTTTTATCGCCTCTACGAGGAGGCGGAAAAACAGGTAAAAGAGATTATTTTGCAGCAGGCTGCAAGTAATGATCAGCTAGGTAGTAATGCCCAAAAAATAGGTGATTTATATAGCTCATTTATGGATGAGGCTATGGCTGAAAATTTAGGAGTATCGCCAATTAAGGGTGATCTGGCGAAGGTGGGATCACTTAGGAGCAAATCAGATTTTATTAAATTACTTGGTGAGCAGGAGCGAAATGGTTTAGGTGGATTGTTTTATACATTTGTAAGTACTGATCATAAAGATTCAACTCAAAATATTTTCTACCTTGGTCAAAGTGGGTTGTCACTACCAGATGAGGCCTACTACCGCGAGGATGAGTATGCGCCAATTAGACAGGCCTTTTTATTACATATGGAAAAGATGTTTTCACTTGCTCAAATTGGGGATGGAAAAATCAAAGCCCTGCAGGTTTTAGAGTTAGAAACAGAGATTGCCAGCCACCATTGGGATCAGGTAAAGGATCGAGATGCCACCCTTACCTACAATAAAAAAAGCTTTGCGCAATTAACCAAGCTCTGCCCAGAGTTTGACTGGCAGGAGTGGATTACAGCTAGTCAGACCCCAACACATGTCTTAGAACAGGTTGTAGTTCGCCAACCCTCCTACTTTGAAGGATTATCAAAGCTATTGGGTAATTTTGAATTAGAAAAGTGGCAAGCTTGGCTTACCTGGCACATTCTTTCGGCTAGCGCCCCGTACTTAAACAAAGCCTTGGTCGATGAAAACTTTAACTTTTATGGCACCACCCTTTCGGGCATTCCGCAGTTAAAGCAACGTTGGAAACGGGGTGTGGCGTTAGTTGAGGCAGCACTTGGCGAGGCGGTTGGGCAGATCTACGTTGAGCGCCACTTTGGCTATACAGCCAAGGCGCGGATGCAGCAGTTGGTGGCCAACTTAATTCAAGCCTATCGAGAGGATATTGCAGCACTAACTTGGATGGGCCCTGAAACAAAAGAGAAGGCATTTATTAAGTTAGATAAGTTCATACCCAAAATTGGCTACCCAGATAAGTGGCGAGATTACAGCAAATTAGAGATTGCTCCAGATGATCTAATTGGAAATCTAGCCAGGATAGCAAGATTTGCAGCTGAGTATGAGTTTGAAAAGATCGGCAAACCAGTAGATAAATCTGAGTGGTATATGACTCCACAAACTGTTAATGCTTACTACAACCCTGGGATGAATGAGATTGTATTTCCAGCTGCAATTTTGCAGCCACCATTTTTTGATGTGTTAGCCGATGATGATGCGGCAAATTATGGCGGTATTGGTGCGGTGATTGGCCATGAGATTGGCCATGGCTTTGATGATCAGGGTTCAAAGTATGATGGTGATGGCAATTTAGCCAATTGGTGGAGTGATGCCGATCGAGTTGAGTTTGAAAAACTAACTCAAAAGTTAATTTCACAGTATGACCAATTATCACCAACCGATGCCCCTGATGTGAAGGTAAATGGCGCCCTTACCATTGGAGAAAATATTGGTGATCTAGGTGGCTTAACTATTGCCTTTAAGGCTTATCAGATTTCCCTAGCTGGTAAGAAAGCACCGGTAATTGATGGTTACACCGGTGAGCAGAGATTTTTTATGGGCTGGGCTCAATCTTGGCGGGGAAAGTACCGGCCAGAGGAGGTAAGAAGGCGAATTGCCACCGATCCCCACTCCCCTGATGAGTTTAGGTGTAATCAAGTAGTTTCAAATTTAGCTGAGTTTTACCAAGCATTTGAAGTTTCAGCGGCAGATAAACACTTTATTGCTGAACATGAGCGGGTGCGAATCTGGTAATTACTCTGGAAAGTGGCAAGCAACTTTGGATGCGCCAATCTGAAGTAACTCTGGCTTAGTTGTTGCGCAGATCTGCTGAGCCTTCCAGCATCTACTTCTAAATCGGCATCCTGAGGGTGGATTAATGGGATTTGGTACATCCCCTTCAAGCTTAATTCTATTTCGACTACCCATACCATCTGGATCTGCCTCAGGTACGGCAGATAAAAGTGCTTTGGTATATGGGTGCTTTGGAGTTGAGTAGAGAGTATCTCGATCTGCAATCTCTACGATATTTCCCAAATACATAACGGCAACTCTTTGGGCAAAGTGGCGGACAACTGCCAGATCATGGGCGATAAATACAAAGGTAAGACCAAAATCTTGTTGGAGTCCCTTAAGTAAATTAATTATTTGTGCCTGGATTGAAACATCCAGTGCTGAGACTGGTTCATCTGCAACTATGAGTTTTGGTCTTAAGGCGAGCGCTCGCGCAATTCCAATACGTTGGCGCTGACCGCCAGAGAACTCATGTGGATAGCGGTTGTAATGCTCAGGATTTAACCCAACTATCTCAAGTAACTCTTGGACTCGCTTTTTAACGCCACCTGTTGGCTCAATTCCAGCAATTTTAAAAGGTGTGGCCACAATTGTGCCCACCGTATGTCTTGGGTTTAGTGAAGAGTAAGGGTCTTGAAAAATCATCTGCAATTGACTTCGGATTGGCTTGAGTTGATTATTTGTCAGATTACTTATCTCCTTACCATCAAACTCGATCTGACCACTTGTAGGTGAAAGTAATCTGGTAATTAACCTTCCAGTGGTTGATTTTCCACAACCAGACTCACCAACTAGGCCCAACGCCTCTCCTGCTGATATTTCAAAATTTAAATCATCGACTGCATGCACAATCTCTGGCTTACTAAAAAAACCCTTTCGATTGCCATTAAAGTGTTTAGTTAACCCACTTACTTTAAGTATGGTGCTCATAATCTAGGCACCACCTGAGAATTAAAGGTTTCAACTCTGAGGCTTGCATCCATGTGACACCTAACTAAATGGTTACTACCAGTTGAAATTGGCAGTAGCTCCGGCGTTTCTTCAACACATACTGAGCCAGTTGAGGATGCATATGGACATCTTGGATGAAAGGCACATCCAGATGGCAGTGAGATCAATGATGGTGGCGTGCCAGAGATTGCAGATAATGGCTTTTTAGGATCGGAGGAGAGTCTAGGAATTGAGGTTAGTAATCCCCAGCCATATGGGTGTTGGGCTACCTTTAAAACATCGCGCACGCTGCCGTACTCCACCGCTTTACCGGCATACATAAGCAGAACATCATCAGCTATCTCAGCTACTACCCCTAAATCATGTGTGATTAAAATAATTGCGGTACCAAAATCTTTTTGAAGATCTTTTAATAATTCAAGAATCTGAGCCTGAACTGTGACATCAAGTGCGGTGGTTGGTTCATCTGCAATTATTAAGTTGGGATTACAAGAAAGTGCCATAGCGATCATGGCACGCTGCCGCATGCCACCTGAGAATTGATGGGGGTAATCATCCACTCGTTTTTGAGGCTCTGGAATACCCACTCGATCCAACATATTTATTGCCTTTGATTTTGCTTGAGATTTTGAAACTTTATTATGAACCAAATAAGCCTCAGAGATTTGATCTCCAATTGTATAAAAAGGATTTAACGAGGTTAAAGAGTCTTGGAAAATCATTGCCATCTCTTTACCACGTAATTTGCGCACCTGTGCTTCACTACTAGAGTTAATCTCAACCCCACCTACATAAATTTCACCAGAAACTAAAGCTGAGCTAGATTTGTGTAATCCTAAGATTGCTAGACTTGTAACTGATTTACCTGAGCCTGATTCGCCAACTATGCCAAGACTTTTTCCTTTTTCTAAGGAAAAGGATAAATTATCTACCGCCTTAACTACTCCATCATCTGTCGTAAAATTTACTGAAAGATTTTTTACCTCTAAAAATTTACTCACGTAAGGCGAACCTTTGGATCTAATGCAGAGTAAATAAGGTCAACTATTAAATTAGCAAAAATTACGAAAAATGCTGAAAATAACACAGACCCGGTAACAACTGGAATATCTACATTTGCTACTGCATCGGTGGATAATTTTCCTAAGCCTGGAATATTAAATACATACTCAGTAATTACCGCACCACCAAGTAATACCCCTAGATCTAGGCCAAAGACGGTAACAATTGGGGTGATGGCTCCACGCAAAACATGTTTGGTATTAATAGCTCTAGCCGATAATCCCTTAGCCCGTGCGGTGCGCACATAATCCTCACTCATAACCTCAAGCATTCCGGCTCTGGTCAATCTTGAATATATTGCCGAAAGCAAAAAAGCCAAGGTAATCCAAGGCAAAGCCATCTGTTTTGCCCAATCTGAGAGTGAATCAAACGGTGATGTGTAACCAGGCATTGGCAGAATTTGAAGTTTATCGACAAAGATAAATTGTAAAATTAAGCCCACAAAATAAATTTGCAAACTTGCTGCCCCTAATGCAACTCCTTGTGAAAATTTATCAATCATGGTGCCACGGCGAAGTGCTGAGACAATTCCGCTGGATAATCCAATTAGTAGCCAAAGTATTGAGGCGCCAAAGGCGATAGATAAGGTTGCCGGCAATCTATCCTTTAATAATGAGGTAACTGGCTGATCTGTTTGATAGGAGTATCCCAAACATGGGGCTGCGCAATTTAATTCCGCCTCTGAGCCAGGCAAATAAGTCCTGCCGACAAATATGCCCTTAACAAATCTGCCGTACTGAACTGGTAGCGGTTGATCTAATTCAAGTGTGGCTCTGATTCGATCCATAAGCTCTGGCGTACATGCCTTACCGCATGCAAGTCTTGCTGGATCAGCAGGTAAAATGTAAAAAATACCAAAGACGATTGCAGACACTATAGCTAGCACAAAAGTGCCAACTAAAATTCGTCTGATTAGATACTTTAACATTTTTCCTAACTTTTCTGATTGATAAAATAAATATTCAAGCTAGTCGGCTAAAAAATTAACCGACTAGCTTGAATAATTTAGATTATTTCTTTACGTAAGCGCCAAGAACGCTTAGGTCACCCCAACCGTTATCTACTTGAATACCACCTAGTTTTGAACCAGCCATCATATGGCTACGCTCAAAATAGACTGATACGTGAGCAGCTTTTTCAGTGATTAGGTTTTGTTCAATATCCCCAAGAATTTTTTCTTGGACTGCAGGTGCTGATTGATCAGCTTTTTCAAACAGTTTTTGGATATCAGGGAAATTACCGCGAGAGTAATTTGAGTGAGCATCACCGCTAGTCATTGTTCGGCCATCAAATAAGGCATAAACAATTCCAGAGGCAGCAGACCAGTCAAATGCCCAAGAGGTTTGGACAATATCTGGCTCTTTCGGTACACCACGCTTTGAAACCACTGAGTAGTAACCAGCTGGTGGATATTTATCCATAATTACAGTGAATCCTGCAGCTTTTAGAGCTTGCTCTACTGCAGCAGCACGTAATGGCTCAACACCTTTATCACGATAAGCCAACCTAATTGTGGTCTTCTTATCCTTTGCTTTAGCAAGGTATGCCTTGGCCTTAGCGGTCTGAGCTTCAGGATTCTTAATTACATCCCGCTCACAGACTGAGAAGTTTCGATAAGCACCCTTAATGCTTGGTGGAATAGTGGAATTTGCATATTGTCCGGCATTAGTTCCACCGGCAGCTGCCAATACTGTCTTGAAATCAATGGCGCACTGAATTGCCTTGCGAACATTTAGATCTTTGACTGTATTCACATTAATCGCATAGTAACGATTATATGGAGATAGGAAGCTAAACAATCTGTCCTTGTATGCAGGCTTACCTAGTACCTTAGATAGATTGGTAACAATATTAGTATCAGTTGATACATAAGTTTTTGCATCACCTGAGTCTGAAATCAAAGTTTGCTCGATCACATTCTGATCAGCTCCCATTTTGACTACAAACTTATCAGGATAGTTCCAACGAATTGGATCAGTTTTTGGATCCCAATATGAGTTTCTTACCAGAGTCAATTGCTTGTTTCGATCATATGACTCGATCTTGTAAGGTCCAGATGAAAATGGACGATTGTCATAATTTTGTTTTGTGTCTTTGGATTTTGGAACTGGTGAAAATGAACCAAATGTTGTCACATATGGGAAGTAAGGGATTGGTTGAGTAAGAACATAGGTAATCTCATCTCCCTTTGGTGAGCATTGCACACCATATAGATCTGCATTTGGCTCAGTGTATGGACCTTTGTAATTGGTTGGATTATCGATGAAATCTTTAGCATAGGTAGTACCACCATCTAATATGTCATCGTTATAGGAACGCATAGTTCCATACTTAAGATCCTCACATGTAATTGTGGATCCATCTTCATACTTTAGATTGGTTCTAAGTTTAAATGTCCAACTTAAGCCACCATCATTTGTGGTACCCAAATCTGCCGCTACATCTGGTACTAACTCAGTTTTGCCATTAACAGTGCGATATTGAGTTAGAGTTCTAATAAATAAGCGGTAAAAATCTAAGGTTCCACCAACATAATTTCGAGCTGGATCTAAGTGCTCAAAATCTGCCTGGTTGTAAAGCGTTACGGTTCCGCCTTTGGTTGCACCTGGCTTGGCTGGCACAGGTCCTATCCAGGAGGCTGGTGTGGCAGCCTCAGCGGAGGTGATCGAAACAATCACCGAAGCACCTAATGTAAGTGCACCAGCGAGTGCCAGACCTTTCTTTCTTAATCTCATCTTTACTCCTCCTAGTAGTTGTTGTTTGTATAACCCATTAGTCAAAAACCCTAACGGGAACCTCGTGGATCTAGTGCATCTCTAATACTGTCACCTAAAAGACTAAAGGCTAAAACTAATAAGAACAAGGCAAAACCTGGAATAAAAGTGTATGTGGGGTTAATACTGTAAAAGGGCACAGAGGCTAAAAGCATCGCTCCCCAATCCGATGCTGGATCAATCACACCTGCACCCAAGAAAGTTAAAGCTGCTTCAGCGGTGATCATAGTAGGAATATTTAATGCCACTGTAACTAAAATTGGTGCCCATAAATTTGGCAGGATTTGATTAAAAACTAAATGATACTTGGAAGCTCCTAGAGCTCTTGCTGCCTCAACAAATTCTCGCTCCCGTAATGAAATTACCTGACCTCTAACAATTCTTGCAATATAAGGCCAGCCAAACATTGCTAAGACAAAAATCATTACCGGAATTCTGGTGGTATTACCAGCTGGCAAACCCCAACTCTCTAAAATATTTTCTAGCACTGGAGTCACAGCAAGAGCAAAAAGAATTGATGGAAAAGCTAAAGTTATCTCCATGCTTCTTGATAAAACTAAATCGGTTTTTCCACCAAAAAAACCAGAGACTAATCCAATAATTACACCAATTACGGTGGCAACAAGGGTTGCAGTTAAGGCAATTGTCAGTGATGTTCTAGCACCGTAAACAAATCGTAAGAAGACATCCCTGCCTGTTCTTGGTTCAACTCCAAACCAGTGAGTGCCAGATATACCGCCAAATCTGCCAATTGGATTTGTCGCAAACTCAGGATCTAAGGTCTCAGGATGAAACTCATCTGGTGTGGTATTCATTATCCAGGTAAATACTGGAGCGATAATTGCTAAAAGTATAAAAAATCCGATGATGGCAGATGAAATTTTTGCAGTTCGATCCTGTCGCAATTTACGCCAAGCAAGTTGAGCTGGCGATCTACCCTCAAAAGCTGCCTCAGCCTGAGTTGGGTGGTAAGTAGCAGACACCTAGACTCCCCTTCAAAATTGCTTAATTTTGGCTGTGTAGAGGGTAAAGGTAGCCAATACCCCCTTAAATGACTACTGAAAGCGGGAAATTACCGGTATTTATTGGATTATTTGCCTCTTAGTTGCGGGGTTTGAATTAGTGGTTGACTTAGCCCAATGAGCACCGGTTTTACCTTCAAGGTTGGAAAAGAGCTTTCAAATAGATTGGGTAGAACTGGTCAAATAAGCACACCCCATGGGGTGATAAATACCCCGGCCTTTATTCCAGT
>CAYFKM010000043.1:0-7802 GCA_964344025.1 uncultured Candidatus Nanopelagicus sp.
TCCATTTCTTCTCTATATAGAGTGGTACAACGCGGACCGTCGAACCTAAAGGCAATCCTTATACCCACCGGTAACAGAGTCAACTAAACTCGGCTAACAATTGGTTAATAAAAGATGCCTTTATCTAATTGTTATAAAGCCGAAGGCTTATCTCTAAAGTAATGATTTAGGGTCTATTTTTGGGCAAAACTACCCTCTAATCTTTAGGGTGTGAGCGATAACAAATATGATTTAAAGCAGTTATCCACCATCTTTACCGCAGCTTTAGCATCTGATTGTTTAGATCATATGGATATAAGAAATCAAGTATTAAAACCAGATATCCAGATGATCTCAGGTGAGGGCGTAATGATGGGATATGCCTTCCCAGTTAGAGTTGAAGCTGTTTATGAAGCACCAAAGGTGCCATATGTTGGTTTATTAAAGGCATTAGATGCAGTTGGTAAAGATCAAGTTTATGTAACACCCTCTAATAGAAATAATGGGGGTAATCATCCAGCTGCATTTTGGGGTGAGTTACTCTCTACTGCCTGTAAACACAAAGGTGTAGCTGGGGCATTAACTGATGGCCCCGTTAGAGATACCACTAGAATGCGTGCGCTTGGATTTAAAGTTTTTGGTGTTGAAACCTCTCCCTTAGATATTAATTCTAGGTATGAAGTTATTGAGCACAATGTGCCAGCTGAGATTGATGGCGTGACTATTAATCCAGGAGATTTAATTGTTGGTGATATTGATGGTGTAGTAATTGTGCCCAAGGATGCAATTGATGAAGTAGTTACGCGGGTTGAGGAAAAAAATTCAGGTGAGAGTTTATTTAGAAAAGCGGTTAAGGATGGCATGGCTCCAAGTGAAGCCTTCGCCAAGTATGGGGTGTTGTAAGTGAAGCCAATTGTGCAGGTCTCATTAGATTTAACTGATATCAATGAGGCAATGGAGATGGCACATACCGCTATGCGAGCTGGTGTTGATTGGTTAGAGGCAGGAACACCATTTATTTTATCTGAAGGTTTACATGGTGTGCGAGCGCTTAGAAAAGAGTTTCCAAATACTCCAGTGGTTGCTGATTTAAAAACTATGGATGGTGGTTATTTAGAGGCGCAGATGATGGCAAAAGCTGGGGCTACTCATGTTGTAGTTATGGCCAGAGCCCATCCTGAGACTATAAAAGTAGTAGTTGAAGCTGGAAAAGATTATGGCATCACAGTAATGGGAGATAACTTAGGTTGTGCGGATATGGTTGCAGGTGCCAGGATGCTTGAAGATCTTGGTTGTCAGATGGTTATTCACCATATTGGTTATGACGAGCGACGTGGAATTGCAAAGAGTGGCAAGGTGGCACCAAATCCCTTGGATCAATTAAAACAAGTTGTTGATGCGGTCTCAGTTCCAGTACAAGCTGTTGGTGGATTATCACTTGAACAAGCGATTGCCTGTCCATCATATGGTGCGCCATTGGTCGTAATTGGCGCTCCGCTTGCAATTGATGCAGACTCCTTTTCAAAAGGTGCTGGAAATGTTGAGGAGGTTTTAAGGAAAATTTGTGAAAAGGTTCATGCCTATGGTGATATTCCAATTACTCCAAGAGTTAGATAGGAAGATAAGTTAAATGAAATCAGTAGGTGTTGTTAATTACTCCTCAAAACCTGGCAGTGTTGAACTTCAGCAGGTTGATTACCCAACCTTTGGCGATGATGATGTGATTATGCAGGTAGAGGCGGTGAGTGTCTGTGGCAGTGATCTTCATCAGTGGCATGGCACAAACTCTTGGGTGGTTAATTATCCGGTGGTATTAGGTCATGAGTTTTGCGGAGTAATTGTTGAGTTAGGTAAGAGTGTTGAAAAGGCTAATAACTGGAAGCTCGGTGATCGAGTTGTAACTGAAACAGCTGCAGTAATAGATCTTAACTCTCCCCTTTCTCGAGTTGGTAAGTACAACTTAGATCCGGCACGAAAAGGATTTGGCTATGGTGTAAATGGTGGCATGACTAGATATGCCAAGGTGGCAGATCGCTTACTGCATAGAGTTCCAGAGAGTATTTCATTTGATTATGCCGCAATGACTGAGCCATCTGCGGTTGCATATAGCGCAACCATTGCTCCTGGCTTTATAAAACCTGGAGATCGGATTGTGGTTTTAGGTCCAGGCCCAATTGGAGTTTTATCTGTTGCCATGGCAAAACTAGCTGGTGCAGAAGTGGCATTAGTTGGATTGGAAAAGGATCGAAATCGTTTAAATATTGCCAAAGCTTATGGCTGCGAGGTAATTATTGGAGATGCAAATGAGTGGGCGAAGAGTGTTGATGGCTTAGGCGCAGATGGTGTAGTTGATGCTGCTGGAGTTAGTGCATCACTTAAGCATGCGCTTGAGGTAGTTAGACCTGATGGTTGGATTTCGAAGGTTGGTTGGGGACCACAACCATTAGATTTCTCATTAGATCCATTGGTTGCAAAAAATGTGACCTTGCGAGGAACTTTTTCACATAACTGGCCGATGTGGGAGCGAGTACTTAGGTTATTAGGAAGTGGAAAATTAGATTTAACCCCAGTACTAGGTGGAGTTTTTCCTATCGGAAATTGGCAAGAGGCATTTGAAAAAATGCAATCAGGTGAAATCTTAAAATCTGTGATTAAGCCAGAATAAAAATGCGCCTAAAAGATAAAGTCATAATTATTACCGGTGCCACCTCTGGAATTGGCAAAGCATTGACAATTAGAACAGTTGCTGAAGGTGCGAAGGTAGTAATTCATGGGATAGATAAGGAGGAGGGGCAAAAATTAGTAGATCACTTAGGAAGGAGTGTCGCTCTATGCATTGCAGATTTAGAAGATGCCTTATCCCCTAAAAAAATAGTTGATTGTGCTCTCGATGCTTTTGGGCAAATTGATTCAGTAGTAAATAATGCTGCAACTATTAAAAGAAGTAATTTACTGCAAATTACTCCTGAAGAATTTACTAGAACTCTTACCGTAAATTTGCAATCTGCTCTTTTTCTAATTCAAGCGGCTTTTCCACACCTTAAAAAATCAGGTGGCAATGTATTAAATATTGGTTCCATAAATGCCTACACTGGTGAGTCATCGTTACTGGCTTACAGCATAAGTAAGGCGGGGTTACAGACTATGACAAGAAATTTAGCAAATGCCCATGGTGTCGATGGTGTTAGATTTAATTTAATTAATCCCGGTTGGATCTTGACTGATCGAGAGTATGCCGATCAAATAAAGAAAGGATTACCGGAAAATTGGCCTAATCAATTAGGTCCAGAGAATATTCCATTTGGAAAGATGAGTACCCCAGAACAGTTAGCCGCTGCTTGTATTTATTGGCTAGGTGATGAGTCAAAGCCATTTACCGGTTCAATTGTTGACTTAGAACAATTTTCAATAATTGGTAGAAATCCAGAGAAGTAATGCCAAAGTTAGCTGCATTTCCGAAAGGTTTTATTAAGCAATTAGTTGCTGGTCAGATGAGTATTTATGAGTGGATCAAATTAGCTGATGAGTTAAGAGTTGATGGATTAGAGTTTTATAACAACTTTGCCGATGTTAAAGACTCTGCTAATTGGCCAAAGATTAGAGCTGCAGTTGAAGATACTGGGATGGTAATTCCGATGATGTGTGCCTCTCCAGACTTCACAATTCCGGATGCCGCGTTAAGAAAAAAAGAGGTAGAAAAAGAGATACACGCGATAGAAATGAGTGCTGCTCTTGGTGCTAAATACTGTCGAGTTCTATCTGGCCAGCGCCGCAAAGAAATTACCCGCGAGGAGGGTATGAATTATGTAGTTGAATCAATTAATGCCTGTATTCCAAGGGCTGAAAGTTTAGGTGTTACTTTAATTATTGAAAATCACTACAAAGATGATTTTTGGACTGAACCAGAGTTTGCCCAAATGATGGAGGTTTTTGTCGACTTAGTTAGCAGAATTGAATCTAAATCTTTTGGAGTTAATTTTGATCCTTCAAATGTGATTGCTGCTGGTGAAGAACCCCTTGAGTTGTTGCAAAAAGTGAAGGATCGAGTTTTAACCATGCACGCATCTGATAGATATCTCGCCAATGGCACAATTGAAGATTTAAGAAGAGCTGAGGGTGGAACTGCTGGCTATGTGTCTTTCTTCAAACATGGAGTGATTGGTAAAGGTCTAAATGATTATGATGCGATTTTCAAGATTTTAAAAGATGTGGGATTTGATAGTTGGATTTCAATCGAAGATGGAGTTGATGGCATGGAGCAAATGCATGAAAGTGCAGATTTTTTGAGAGAAAAAATTAAAAAGTATTGGCCTACTTACCAGCCACGATAATATTATTTAAAGATTTACCATCAGCAAGAAGTTGAAGTTGGGATTCAATTAATTTTTTTGCCCGTTTTTCAAATGCTGATGTATTGCCACCAACATGTGGTGAAATTAAAACTCCCTTAGCTTGCCAAAGTGGATGATCACTTGGAAGCGGTTCTGGATCTGTAACATCCAAAGCTGCAGTGATTCTGCCAGAGTTAAGCTCTTTAAGTAGTGCATCAGTTTCAACAATTGGCCCTCTAGCAACATTGACTAACAATGAACCATTTTTCATAAGAGATAAGCGCTTTGCATTAAATAAGTGTTTACTCTCTGCGGTAAGGGGCAAAATTAAAATTACGATATCTAAGTTGGGTAAGTGCTGATCTAAATCCTTAATTGGAATCGTATTGTCCCGACCACTTTGGGTAAAGGGGAGAATTTCAACGGCAAATCCAGCTAACATTTTGGCGATAGTTTTTCCAATTGAGCCATAACCAATTATTCCAATTTTCTTATCATTAATAGATTGATTTTTCACATGAACCCATGCTGATTTATCTTGATTTCTAATAAAATCTGGAAATCCTCTAAGGGATGCGATAGTTAGACCTACCGCTAACTCAGCTGTTGAATCATCATGAATACTCTTTCCATTACATAAAGTCATACCCTCGCGAACATACTCAATTGCATCGTCATAGCCAGCGTTTGGCATCTGTAAGATCTTTAAATTTGGCATTTTTTTAGTTAACTCTAGGGCTGGTCTGCCACCCATATAGGTTGGCACATAAAATGTAATTTCAGATAAATCCGAACTTTCTATTGGTGTATTAACTGGCGATAGTTTTTTAAACTTAGTCGGGACATTCAAATCTTCCCATTGCGTCCAAATTACATGATCTGACATTACTTAATCCGTTCATTTATATCTAAAGGTGTGACTACAACCTTATTTGTTAACGTCCCAATTTGATCCACTGTAATCGTAACTATATCCCCGCCATTTAGCGAAATATCAAGTGGTGGAACAATTCCAGTTCCAGTTGATAGTAATACTCCAACTGGAAAATGCTGGCATCTAAATAGGTACTTAATTAGATCATCAAAGGATCGATTTAAAGATTTTAATGAAGTTTGTGCTTGCCAAACAATTGATCCAGCTCGTTCAATTTTTGCATTAATTTCTAATTGATTGTGATCAACAATCTCCCAAATTGGCCTAATCATTGGGCCAACAGCATTTGAACCATAATAAATCTTTGCCTGAGAGAGGTAGAGAGGATTTTCACCTTCAATATTTCGTGAGGTCATATCATTACAAATACTCATTCCAATTAACTCACCAAATTTATTTATAGCAATCGCTACCTCTGGCTCTGGCACTGAGGTTAAGGCATCTTCACGAATTCCAACCTCAGCATTATTACCAACAGTTCTACGGGCTGTTGCCTTAAAAAATAACTCTGGTCGATCAGCTTCGTAAACTAATTGGTAAACGTCAGGAATTCCGCTCTCCTCTTTTCTAGCATCTCTTGATCTTTGATAGGTAACTCCAGCTCCCCAGACCTCAGTATCTGATGCAAGTGGTGCTACTAACTTTCCGGTAATCGATTTACCGTTAAATGTTTCATAAATTTTTCGAAACTCAGATAGATGTAGTTTTAGTGCATCTGAAAGTGTGGTTACTCCAGGGATTTCAAAGTACTCACCGGAAATCTCCTTAACTAATTGATAATTTTCACTCTGGGTTTGAATTACTGCCAGATGGCTCATTTAATTATCTATCCTATTAATTAAGCCAGACTGCTCTAATGCATTCCAGGCTGCTTCAGGAATATTTCGATCAAAATCTTCAATATTTGCACTTAACTCTGCGACACTTCTTGATCCAGTAACCACACAGGTTACTGCTGGATGACGAAGTGGAAATTGAATTGCAGCAGCAGTAAGTGGAATGTGAAAATCTGCAAGTAATTTCTGTATTTGTTTTACTTTCTTTAAAATCTCATCAGTAACTGGAACATAATTATATGTTGATTGTGGTGTTGGGTTTGCAAGTACTCCAGAGTTATAAACTCCACCAACCATCACTCCAGTTTGTTTTTTTAAACACTCCTTGAATAACTCATCCTGGGCTGATTGATCTAGAAGTGAGTATCTGCCTGCAATCAAAATAATATCTAGATCCATCTCTTTTACCGCTTTTGTGGCATATGAACAGATATTCATTCCAACGCCAACTCCCTTAATCACACCTTGAGATCTCAGTTCATCTAACACTGGATATGAGTTTTTAATCGCCTCATCAATTCGCTCATCGGCATCATGAATTAGGGCTATATCAATGGATGAAATATTTAATCGGCTCAGACTCTCTTCAATTGATCGAAGGATGCCATCTCTAGAGAAATCAAAAACTGGGAAGATTGTGGGATCTACTCCTATGAAGGCAGCCAACCCTTCAACTTTCCCAGCGATCTCCTCAGGTGCAAATTTATCTAGGACTCGGCCAACCTTAGTTGAAATGACATAAGGTTTAGTAGTTTTACTAAGGGCAGAACCAATCATTTTTTCTGCATTGCCATGACCATAAAGTGGTGCAGTATCTATAAAATTTATCCCAGAATCTAATGCGGCAAGAATAGTTTTCTGGCCCTCTTCATCTGATACCGCCGTGAATAAACCACCAAGTGGTGCTGAGCCCAAGGCAAGCTTTGATACATACCTATCAATACGTGGGATTTTTACAAGTTCACTATGTCTGGCCATATTCGCAATAGTATAGGAAGGTGTTGAGATAGTTAATGGCGCTCAACTATTGAGATAAGTAGAAAGAGTTGTAATGGCCCAAGAGTTTGAAGGTTTAATAGCGATAGTAACTGGTGCTGGTTCTGGAATCGGCCTTGAGGTCACTAAGGAGTTAAGCGCTAAGGGTGCAAAAGTTTTTGGATTTGATATCAATCAGGGTCAAATGCACCCTTACGCAACTTTTATTGAGTGTGATATCGGTGATTCTCAATCAGTGGCAAACGCCTTTGATGAATTTAGAAAATCTTCAAACTCATTAGATATTTTAGTAAATAATGCTGGGATTGGATCACTTACTACTGTAGAAAATGAAAGTGATGAGGTTTGGCAAAAGGTATTAAATGTAAATGTTATTGGAACTGCTCGGGTTTCAAGACTAGCAATTCCATTACTTAGGCAGAGTAAAAATGCGGCAATTGTAAATACAGCATCGGTTGCTGCTATTGATGGTATTCCAAATAGAGCTGCATATAGTGCTTCAAAGGGTGCAGTACTTACATTAACTCTTGCGATGGCAACCGATCATTTAGCTGATGGCATCAGAGTAAATGCTGTAAATCCTGGAACTACAGATACGCCTTGGGTTAAAAGATTATTGGATCAAGCAAGTGATGCTAAAGTTGCCAAAACTGCTTTGGAGGCAAGACAACCAATGGGAAGATTAGTTTCACCAACTGAAATTGCAAATGCCATCGTTTTTCTAGC
>CAYFKM010000044.1:0-7648 GCA_964344025.1 uncultured Candidatus Nanopelagicus sp.
CAATAGGATTTTTTTCTTTCCAAACTCGAACAGGGGGTAAGGTATTTGAAGGGACTTTATACTCCGGCTGCTGATCGATCGGCGTCAATAATGCATTTGATAAAACTTTAAGCCAGCGGGCAAATGGAGGAGATTCCAATTTAGTCCGCCAACCAATGGCTTTTGCAACCGCTTCCAATTCTGTTGGGCGAGATAGAGCTAATTCAATTATGGCTTCATCACCTAGGACTCGACCAGGTGCTATATCTAATTCTGCCGCCAATTCATCCCTTGATAACCAAAGGTCTCTAACAATTGTCAGAGTTAATCGATCTCTGACCCTATGCATTCCGGATGTTCTACGCCAACGATCTGGCTTTGGCTTATCCGAAAACTGGTAATTATCAAAACTATTTAAAATAGCGGAAAAATCTTGTTTTGCCCATTGAAGTTTGTTTTGCTCTGTTAATAAATTTTCAACTGCATCCTTTATTTCTAGAAGAATGTCAACATCAAGTGCTGCGTAGGTCAACCATTCTGGCTTTAATGGTCTTACTGACCAATCAACTGCCGAGTGCTCCTTTGCTAATTGTATGTCTAGCAAGTTTTCAGCTAGAGGTCCGAGCCCAACTCGTTCACAACCGGCAATTCTGGCGCCAAGTTCGGTATCAAAAAGATACCTTGGCTTTAACCCGACTCCAATTAAACAGGGCAGATCCTGGGTACTTGCATGTATGACCCAAACTGAGTCCGCAAAATTCTTATTAAATTCCTGCCAAAGATTTGAATTTAATAATGGAATTGGATCTATTAGGTATAGTCCACCACCTTTACGATAAATTTGAATCAGATAAGCCCTTTGACTGTAACGATAACCAGAGGCTCGTTCGGCATCAATTGCGATATCACCAGAGCCCTTGGCTAATTCAGTAATCGCCCTAGCCAAAGCACTTTCATTTTCAATAAATTCTGGTGTTCCATTTTTTGGAACTAGGAGGGGAGTTACCATTAAATATTAATTTTTACGAGAAATTGAAGAAACACCCTCAGGAATTGGTTCTAGTCCTGCTGTCATACCAAGTAACTCTAGCCAGGCATTTACATTATTAACCAAATTCGATTGATTTGTTGGAGTCCAAGAAGCTCGAATCTCTATTTCAGAATTTTCATCCTTATCCTCTAAATCTCCAAAAGATGCACTTGCAACCCTAGTTACTGTTCCACTTGCAGCGACATATTCACAATCAAATTTTTTTAAAGATTCCATTAACCAAGCCCAACCAATTTCTGGGAGTAATGGATCAGAAGCCATTTCAACATCAATTGCTGCTCTGGTAAAAGTCACAAATCTCCACTGTCCAGCCCAACCATCTTGACCATTTGGATCATGCAATAGAACTAATCTGCCAGTAGCAGCATCATCTAAAACATCGGCAGTTAAGGCAATGGCATGGGGTGCAAGCTTTTGTGGTGCAGGAACAAATTCCAGAAGAATTTCACTCCTTGGCTTTAATGCCAATATTGGTGCAACTAATTGTTCAAAATTTGGGCTCACTGTCTAAGGATAAATTGAATAAATGATAACTAAGTGAAGGCGCGAGGAAGGTAAGTAAAGTTATATATTTTTCCTAGTAGTATTACCCAAATGGCCTCTTTACTCGCACTGTTATCCTCGATTTTATGGGGGACTGCAGATTTTTTTGGCGGTAAATTATCTAAAAAGTATCAGGCCATAGCGGTAACTGCGGTTTCACAAGCTTTTGGCTTAATTACAGCAATCATAATAGTTTTAGTAAGTTCATCTTGGCTCAAGCCTGCTATCGGTTGGGACAATTACTTTATCTCTGGTGTACTTGCTGGTCTTTTTGGATTTGCAGGTTTGATAGCTTTTTACTCTGGCTTAGCAACCGGTCGTATGGGTGTAGTTTCACCGATTGCATCACTAAGTGTGCTAATTCCTTTAACTATTGCTTTTATTACTGGCGAAAAACCAAACTCAACTCAGATTTTGGGAATGAGTATTGCCCTACTTGGAGCATTTTGCGCTAGTGGTCCAGAGGTAAAGGGTGGTATTGCAGTCAAACCAGTGGTCTTGGCAATTATTGCTGCATTTGGATTTGGATTTGCAGTTGCATTTATTGCTAGAGGTTCAGCTTCAAGTGCAATCATGACTATGACCACAATGCGCTTTACAACATTTTTAATAGCACTTTTTTTATTTGCGAAATATCGAACCTTCGGTGGCTTTACAAAGAAAGATCTACCTTTGCTAATTGGAGTTGGCGCAGCTGACCTTATTGCAAATTTACTTTTAGGTGTGGCCACGACGAAAGGACTTGTTTCCCTTGCTGTAGTTTTGGGTTCATTATTTCCAATAGTTACCGCCTTACTAGCCTTTAAATTACTACATGAAAGATTGCATAAAATTCAGTATGTAGGAATTGTATTTGCAATTATTGGTGTGGCTGTAATTTCATTAGGCTAATTTTTTGTATTGCCTAAATTCACATTGCTCTATAATCTCTTTACTTATTAATTTAAAGCTCTTTGTCAATTCATCAATACTTAATCTATTTTCACCGATTTTATTTAAATTCACAGTTAAATATAACTCATCAACTAAAGACTCCTTAATCATTGCGAGAAGTAGTTTTGGACCAGATTCAACTAAAATATTTATCGGTATCTGATCTTTAATACTTTTAAAATTCTTTGCAATCTCGTCAATTAGCTCTGATGGGGATAACTGGAATTGTCTTGCCAATTGATTTTTAGGCTGTAACTTAATTTTGGAATGGGTCAAGATATAAAGCGGTATCGGCGTTCGCTTATAAGGCTCGCGACGTGCGGTATTACCACCGATTACTATCAGGTCAGATTTCAGGCGAAGTTGTTGAAATCGTCTGCGATCTTCAGCATTTGATAATCCCATAGATGAGCCATTTAAAGAAGTTGAGCCATCGGATCCCACAATGAGATTTGCGCTTACTTTGACCGGATTCATGAGTTAAGGGTACTGATTGTCAGTGGCTTGGATTAACCTCTTTTCATGATAATTAATTGTGGTAGTTGCATTATGCGCAATATTGCTTGCAATGATTGCGTTGTCTCCGTACTACTAAATATAAAGCCGCTTCCAGGCAAAAATGCAGAGTTTTCAACTCAAGATGAGGTTGCAATAGACCACCTTTCTCAAGCTGGTTTGATACCACCGTTACGATATACGCGACACCGAGTGAGTGATCCAAAATTGAGAAATTTGGGATAAATTCAAATAAATATTGGAAATTCAAGGTAATTCTCAGCACCCTACGCATGGGTTGGGTTGAGTTCTTACGGAACAACTGGTTAGCCTTTAGAAATGAGATTTCCTTCTCGAGCATTATTGGCATCGATTGTTGCAACTGGAGTTTTGTTTCCAATTCCAGCAAATGCAGCACCATCATTGATTGAAGTACAAGCACGAGTTAGAGATCTTGAAGAACAGGCCACCACAGCTGCTGAAGGTGCTCAAGAAGCCAAAGTGCAATTAGCAAAATTAAATAAAACTTTGGGTGCGGTCCAACAAAAAGCTAGTCAGCAAGGTGAATCAATAAAGCAAATGAATAAAGTTATTGGTGCAATTGCAGCTGAGCAGTATAAATCTGGCCCGTTAAACCAGTCCCTTGAATTATTGTTTTCGACTGATCCGCAGTTATACCTATCTTCGGCAGGATCTTTAGAAGCAATAACTCGTAAGAAGAGTGAGGATTTAAAGAAATTTTCAGTTGCTACACAACGATTAAATGCAACAACTTTAACTGTAAGTGACAAGTTAGCCTTAGTAAAGGCGGCAGAGGCAAAGTTTAAAAAACAACTAGCAATTGCAAACTCTAAATTAGCTGAGGCCGAAGAATTACTGGCAAAACTAACTGCTGCAGAGCGCGAGCGACTAGCAAAGTTAAATTCAGATCAGGAGGATGCCGACCAACTAAATTCTTTGGCAGAAGGTAGTAAGTATGCTGGGGTTTCAGGTAGAGCTGGAATTGCTATCAAGTACGCACTAGCTCAAATTGGTGATAGATATGTCTTTGGTGCCGCTGGCATGACCTACTGGGATTGTTCTGGATTAACAATGAGAGCATTTAATGCCGCAGGAGTTTCTTTACCCCATTCATCAAGAGCTCAATATCGGTATGGAAAAGCAATTCCAAGAAATCAGTTACAACCTGGCGATCTAGTATTTTTTGGTAAGCCAATCTCACATGTGGCAATTTACTTAGGTCCAGATCGGATGTTACATGCGCCACGAAAGGGAAGCCGAGTAAAGATTGCAAATATGAATATGGGTAGGAAGCCGTATATCGGAGCTCGCCGTTTATAACAACGAGAAAATACTTTTAATAACAAATGATTTAGGGCCACGAGCAGGTGGCATTGAAACATTTATTTTGGGTCTAATTGAAGGATTGCCAAAAAACTCGTTGATTATCTACACATCTACTCAACCTGGATATCAAGAGTTTGATCAACAATTATTGATCAAATATGGCGCAATAGTGATAAGAGATCGCGCCAAAATATTGCTTCCAACATTTCGCGTAAGTAAGAAAGCTGCGAAAATATTAAACCAATATGGGATAAGTCGAGTCTGGTTTGGTGCAGCAGCTCCACTTGCGTTAATGGCTAATAGATTACGATCGGCTGGCGCCAAGCATATCGTCGCTTTAACTCATGGACATGAGCTGTGGTGGGCAAAGGTTTTTGTGCTAAATACGCTAATGCGAAAAATAGTAAAAGATACTGATTACTTGGGGTATCTAGCAGATTACACTCGAAGTGTCTTAATAAAAATAGGAGATCCAAATAAATTTGTGCAAATTGCTCCTGGAATTGATACAGCTCAATTCGCACCACAGGTAAAAAATTCTGAACTTATAGAAAAACATAGATTAAAAGGACGTCGAGTTATAGTCTGTGTTGGTCGCTTAGTTCATCGCAAAGGTCAAGATCAATTAATCAAATCGCTTCCAAAAATTATTAAGGAATTTCCAGATGCAGTATTACTTTTTGTAGGTGATGGACCCATTAAATCAATGTTGAAAAATTCTGCAAGGCAATTAGGAGTTACCAACAATATTGTATTTGCGGGAAAGGTTTCACATACCCAATTGGCAGATTACATATGTTTGGGTGAGGTATTTGCCATGCCAGTAAGATCAAGATTTTTTGGGTTAGAGGTTGAAGGCCTTGGAATTGTTTATCTAGAGGCAAGTGCCTGCGGACTGCCAGTAATCGCCGGTAATTCCGGTGGGGCACCTGATGCGGTCTTAGAGAATGTGACTGGTTTGATTGTCGATGGCACTAATGAGGATCAAATCTCCAATGCGATTTGCCGATTACTAAGCAACCCAACTGATGCTAAAAACATGGGCGAGGCTGGTCGGGGGTGGGTAATAGAAAATTGGAAGCGAGAGCATTGGTCGGCAAAATTTAATGAGTTACTTTTCAAAAATTAATCCCTCCGAGATTGCAATACCTACAGCTTGAGCTCTATTTGTTGCTCCTAGCTTTTTATAGATGGATGCAAGGTGAGTTTTAATGGTTGCCTCAGTTAGAAATAGCAGGCTTGCAATATTTGAAGCAGTGGCACCAGATGGTAAGTGAGTAAGTACCTCAATTTCTCGCGGTGTGAGTTTATAGTCAGGTTTTTTAACTGGCGATTCAAATACACCAGCCTTTAAAAAACTTGGATTTTTGCTATCTAAGCAGTTAAGGACCTCAATCAAGTTTTCAATCGGCGCACCCTTCGTAACATAGGCGGATGCCCCCGCATCTTTTGCTGACTCTAAAGATTCAAGATCACTTTGCATAGTTAAAACAACAAATTTACAATTTAATTTTGTTGATAATGTTCTTCTAATTAAATCAATTCCATTACTATTTCCAAGGTTTATATCAACTATACATATTTGAGGAATTGTTGAATTTATGACCGCCCAGCCCTCAGTTGCGGACGCAGCTTCACCTACTATTTCAAAACCATTTTTACCTAGGGCATTGGCCAATCCACTTCTTATAAGTGGATGATCATCTACTAACACGACTTTCACTGATTTAATCTAATCTTAATTTTGGTTCCCGTATGATCACTATCCACAACAATTTCGGCGCCAATAAGATGTAGACGTTCTTTTACTCCGATAAGACCATAGGATTTTTCTTTAGAGTCGATGCCCCCATTACCGTCATCAATTACCAAAATTTGGCTAGGTGAAAGTTCGATCTTGATCTGCGCACAATTTGCATGGCGCTTGGCATTAATCAATAACTCTCGAATTACTCGTACTACATCAAACTTGATCGATGAACTTATTTCTATCTGCCCAGATACTTCATATTTGATTGAAGTATTAGATAATATTGATTCCGCCTGTTCCAAAATAACTTGATCAAAACTTTTTATAGACTCGGTGCGTAATTGAAAAATTTCATCTCTCACCTGATTTATTAATCCACTCAACGTAAATCTGATATCACGAATAATGCGTCGATTCTTGTTATCTAATGCGGGATCACCTACAACTTGATCTAACTGATAGCCCACCGCCGCTAGCTCTTGGGCCAATCCATCATGGAGCTCTCGGGCTAACCGGGATCGTTCAGAGTTAGGCGAAGAGTTCATCAATCTCGCGAGCAAATTGCTGCGAAACTACATGTCGCTTAACTGAAAGTTTTGCAGTTAGCTGACCACCTGCAATAGTGAAGTCAACCGGCAAGATTGTAAATTTTCTGATTGATTCGGCACGACTTACTGCTTTATTAGTTTCGTCAACAGCAGTTTGAATTACTGCCAATAAAGTTGGATCCTTTGTAAGTTCTTCAATCGAGGCATTTTCCTTTTTGTTTGCCACTGCCCAAGGTTTGATTGAGTCAGGATCTAAGGTGATTAATGCAGCAATAAATGGTTTATTGTCGCCTACAACCATGCATTGGCTAATCAATGGGTGTGAGCGAAGGCGATCTTCAAGAACTGCAGGGGCAACATTCTTACCACCAGCAGTAACAATTAACTCTTTCTTTCTTCCAGTAATTGATAGGTAACCCTCATCATCTAGTTGGCCGAGATCTCCAGATTTGAAGTAACCATCCGAGGTAAAAACTTCGGCATTTGCAGCATCATTTTGCCAGTACCCATTCATAACAATTGGGCCTTTGATTAAAACTTCGCCATCTTCAGCAATTTTTATTGTGGTTCCTGGAATTGGTTTACCAACAGATCCCACCTTGTGAGCTTGAGTTAAATTTAAAGTTGCACCTGCTGTAGTTTCAGTTAATCCATATCCTTCTAAAACTCTAATTCCGGCACCGCGATAAAAATGTCCTAATCGAGAACCAAGTGGAGCTCCACCAGATATTGCAGCCTCTACTCTGCCACCTAAACCTGCGCGAATTTTGGAGTAAACCAATTTATCAAATAATCCATGTTGGAGTTTAAGAAGTGGTGAGACCTTTTTGCTATCGAGGGATTTACTATAAGCAATAGCAACCTCCGCTGCTTTGTGAAATATCTTACCTTTACCAGCGGCTTCAGCTTTTGCTTCAGCTCCATTATAAATTTTTTCAAATATACGTGGCACTGCAAGAACGAAGGTTGGTTTAAAGGATGCTAAATCAGTAGGTAACTTAG
>CAYFKM010000045.1:0-7439 GCA_964344025.1 uncultured Candidatus Nanopelagicus sp.
ATGGCTGGCGAGCACTTGGTGCCACATTTGTAATCTCAGCTACTGCGTGAGAAATGCGAAACGCCTCTTGTAATTTACCTGCTGGTAAAACTGCCTTCTCTTTTTTCAACTCTAGATTTGCAATAATATTCACTAAATCAGCATTTCCAGTTCGCTCACCATATCCATTTAATGTTCCCTGGACATGAGTAACTCCAGCAGATATTGCAGCAAGTGAGTTAGCCACAGCACATCCGGTGTCATTATGGCAATGAATTCCAAGACGAGCTTTTGAAGCGGTAAGAACTTCGTGAACAATATTTGATAATTGATCTGGCAACATTCCGCCATTGGTATCACAAAGTGCGACCACATCAGCACCTGCTTCAACTGCTGCCCTTACAACCTCAAGTGCGTAAGCCTTGTTTGAAAGATAGCCATCAAAAAAATGCTCGGCATCTAGAAATACTCGCTGGCCACCTGATTTTAAGAATTTAATTGAATCGGTAATCATCGCTAAATTTTCATCAAGATGAGTTTTTAAGGCTAAATCAACATGGCGATCATGACTTTTTGCAACCAGTGTTACCACTGGCGCCTTTGAATCTTGTAATGCTCTAAGTAGCTGATCATCGGCTGCTTTAACACCAGGCCTTCTGGTAGCTCCAAATGCAACAAAGGTTGCATTTTTCAGCTTGAGCTCTGTCTGAGCTAACTTGAAAAACTCAGTATCTTTTGGATTTGCTCCAGGCCATCCTCCCTCAATAAAACCCACACCTAGATCATCTAAATGTCTGGCAATTGTCAACTTGTCGTGAACAGAAAGATTTAATCCCTCTTGTTGCGCACCATCACGCAATGTAGTGTCATAAATATGAAATGAATCATTAATAGCCATCAGACAACTCGCTTATTCCAGCCATGCTTGTCGGAAGCCGTGCCATGTTGTATTGCTAGTAATGCAGCTCTGATCTCATTTGTAATCGCACCCGGTTTGCCATCACCAGTTTGCCAAGTTCCTTGAGCACTCTTTGCAGCACCAACAGCAGATATAACCGCTGCAGTTCCACATGCAAAAATCTCAGTTATTTCACCACTTTTAACGCCATCACGCCATTGATCGATTGAAATCATACTTTCTTCAGTCTTGTACCCAAGATCTTTTGCCAGAGTAAGTATTGAATCTCTAGTTATTCCTGGAAGTAAGGTGCCAGTTAACTTTGGTGTCATGATTGTGGCATCTTTTCCACTGCCTTTGATGAAGTAAAGGTTCATTCCACCCATCTCCTCCACCCATTTACGCTCTTTAGCGTCTATGTAAACAACCTGATCACAACCTTCTTGCGCTGCTTGCTTTTGAGCAAGTAGTGAAGCTGCATAATTTCCACCACATTTTGCCTCTCCGGTGCCACCAAGTGCTGCTCGCACATACTCAGTTGAAATCCAAACTGTTACCGCTTTAGCAGCATTGAAATATGCTGCAGCTGGAGTTGCAATCAAAACATAGGTGGCGTGGTTTGATGGCCTTACACCTAATCCAACCTCAGTTGCTATTAAAAATGGACGAAGATAAAGAGATTCACCAATTTTCTTAGGAACCCAATCTTTTTCTTGCTTAACTAACTCCTCCACCGTTTTTACAAAAAATTCAACTGGCATCTCAGGAAGAGCAATCCGTGCTGCTGATTTGGCAAATCTTTTAGCATTTGCATCTGGCCTAAAAAGTGAAACCCCACCATCTGGTTGGCTATACGCTTTCATACCTTCAAATACCTCTTGCCCATAATGAAATACCATGGTGGCAGGATCAAGTGTTAATGGACCATAGGCTTTTAACTCAGCATCTTGCCAACCAGTTGCTTCACTCCATTGAGCGATCACCATATTGTCGGTGTAGTACTTACCAAATCCAGGTTCACTGACTCGTTTTTCCCGTTCAGAGTTAGGTAATGGGTTTTGATTTGGATTATTAACTACTCTCATGACAAACCCTTCACAAGCGCTTGGCCAATCTCAGTTGTGGATCTTTTTTTATCACCACGAGTTAATAAATCATGGGCAACAGCATTTTCAACATCAGCAGCTGCCTGAACCTGACCTAAATGATTTAGCATCATGGCAACTGATAATACTGTGGCAGTTGGATCAGCAAGATTTTTTCCAGCTATATCTGGGGCTGAGCCATGAACTGGTTCAAACATAGATGGAAATTCTCCGGTTGGATTTATATTTCCACTAGCTGCAAGGCCAATTCCACCACAAATAGCAGCTGCAATATCGGTAATTATGTCACCAAACAAATTATCGGTAACAACAACATCAAATCTTTCCGGATTAGTAACCAAAAACATCGATGCAGCATCAACATGCAAATAATCAGTTGTCACTTCAGGAAAATCTTTCGCGACCTCTTTAAATACTCGGCTCCAAAGCCCACCTGCACGAGTTAATACATTATTTTTGTGAACTAAAGTTAATTTCTTTCTCGGTCTACTCTTTGCGCGATTAAATGCATCTCTAATTACCCGCTCAACTCCCTTATAGGTATTTATTGACTCCTCAATTGCTAACTCGTTATTGGTTCCTTCATCCTTGATTGATCCAGCCCCAACATAAAGTCCTTCAGTTCCTTCCCGCACAACTACAAAGTCAATGCCTTTGTTATTTGTTATTGGTGAGGTAACTCCAGGAAATAATTTAGCGGGTCGTAAATTTATGTAATGTTCAAATGCGAACCTTAGCTTTAGAAGTAATCCGCGCTCTAAAACTCCACTTGGCACAGTTGGATCTCCAACTGCACCTAATAAAATCACATCAGATTTTGCTAAATCCGCCATAACTGAATCTGGCAGAGTTTGCCCAGTCTTATGCCAATAAGCGGCACCAAGCTCATAATTTATTTTATTAAAGTTCAAGTCATACTTTTTAGCAACCGCATCTAGAACCTTCAGCCCCTCGTTTACGACCTCAGGACCAATTCCATCCCCAGCGATCACTGCTAAATTAAAAGTCTTCATTCGCTCACCAAATTTACAAAGCGCACCAATGTTGCACCAGTTTCTTTAGTAATAACCTGAATTAAATCATTAGGAATTACAGAGTCAACTGTAAGAGCCATTAATGCTTTTCCACCTACTTGGGTGCGCCCCACCTGCATATCTGCAATGTTGATCTTTAATTTACCCAACGAATTTCCAACCACACCAACTACGCCTGGTTGATCGGTATATCGCAAAAAGAGCAGATTACTTGTTGGCTTTAAATCTAGATCTAATTCATCGATTGCGACAATTTTTTGTGTCTGCTTGATACCCATAAGTGTTCCACTAACAAATACTTGAGAACCATTTGCGCAGGCAGCTCTTACTGAAACTAAATTTCGATGGTCTGGGCTCTCGGGATTGGTAGAGATTGTTGAGGTTAGAGAACGCTCACTTGCTAATGCCGGTGCATTAACATAGGTAACATCCTCTGCTCCCATACCAATTAGTGCACCCTTAAGCGCACTGGTAGCTAAAACTGAAACATCCATCTCCGAAATCTCACCACGAACCTCAACATCAATGGCGGATACCACATCGGTTGCTAAGCCAATTGCTACTTGAGCTAATTTTTCAACTAGCGGAAGTGCTGGTCTAACTGCTTCATCTATGACTCCACCTTTTACATTTACTGCATCTGGTACTAACTCACCTGATAAGGCTTTTCTAACTGAAATTGCTACCGCAATTCCGGCACGCTCTTGTGCCTCATCAGTTGATGCCCCTAGGTGCGGAGTGGCAACTACATTATCTAAGGTAAATAATGGCGATTCAGTGCAAGGTTCAGTTGCAAATACATCAAGACCTGCACCAGCAACCTTGCCAGCTTTTAACGCCTCATAGAGTGCTGCTTCATCTAATACGCCACCTCTTGCCGCATTAATAATTCTTACAGTGGGCTTTACTTTTTTGAGTGCTTCACTTCCTATTAAATTTGCAGTCTCTTTTGTTTTTGGCAGGTGGATGGTTATGAAATCACTTATCTTTAACAACTCATCTAAATCAACTAATCGAACATTTAATTGAGCTGCTCTTGCAGGTTGTAGGTATGGATCATAGGCAACTACATGCATGCCAAAAGATTGCATCCTGGCAGCCACTAGTTGACCAATTCGACCGAAACCAACAATTCCTAATGTCTTTTCAAATAATTCTGCTCCGGTGTATTTTGATCTTGCCCACTTACCATCTCGTAGAGATGCATGTGCAGGTGAAATTGATCTGGCGCAAGCTAAAAGTAAGCCAATCGCAAGCTCGGCAGCTGAAACTATATTTGAAGTAGGTGCATTCACCACCATAACTCCTGCTGCAGTTGCTGCTGGAATTTCTACATTATCTAACCCAACTCCAGCTCTAGCAATTACCTTTAATCCTTTAGCTGCTGAAATTGCCTCTGCATCCATTTTGGTTGCAGAGCGAATTAATACCGCATCCACCCCTTTAGAAAGTGCGGCTAATAATTCACCTCGATCAGCACCATTACAATTTCGCACCTCAAAGTCAGGCCCAAGTGCAGCTACCGTTGCTGGGCTTAACTCTTCAGCAATTAAAACAATGGGTTTAGCCACGCGCCGCATTTCCCTCTTTGTAATCATCTTTATTGCCAGATTTAACCCATGACATCATCTTTCGAAGCTCTCTACCAACAGCTTCAATTGGATGCGATTCACCTTTAGCGCGAAGCGACTTAAACTCTGGTGCACCCGCATCTTGGTCATCGATAAATCTTTTTGCAAAGGCGCCAGATTGAACTTCAGCAAGTACTGCTTTCATATTCTCTTTAACTCTCGGATCAATAACTCGAGGGCCGGAGATGTAATCGCCATACTCAGCTGTGTCTGAGACTGACCAGCGTTGTTTTGCAATACCACCTTCATACATAAGATCAACAATTAGTTTTAGTTCATGTAGACACTCAAAGTAAGCAACCTCGGGTTGGTATCCTGCTTCAATTAATGTTTCAAAGCCATACATCACTAATTGAGATGCGCCACCACAAAGAACTGCCTGCTCACCAAATAAATCTGTCTCACACTCTTCAGTAAAGGTAGTCAAAATTCCACCAGCTCTTAAACCACCAATCGCTTTTGCATAAGAGAGTGTGATTGGCCAAGCATTTCCAGATGCATCTTGCTCAACTGCAACAATTACCGGCACACCTCGGCCAGCTGAATACTCACGACGAACTAAATGTCCTGGACCTTTTGGTGCCACCATGCATACATCTACATTTGCTGGTGGCTTGATATAACCAAATCGAATATTAAATCCATGCCCAAAGAACAATGCTGCCCCAGATTTTATATTTGGAGCAATTGAATCATTGTAAATATGGCGTTGCACATGATCGGGTGCTAGCAACATAACTACATCGGCACCTTTTACTGCCTCTGCAACGGTTGCAACCTTAAGTCCCTCAGACTCAGCCTTTGCCCGTGATTTTGAACCCTCTGCCAACCCAACAACTACATCAACTCCACTATCGCGAAGTGATAAAGCATGTGCATGTCCTTGAGATCCGTAGCCAATTACCGCAACCTTTTTGGATTGAATAACTGCTAGATCTGCATCTTCATCGTGATACATCGTTGCCACTTTGGTTCTCCTTATTGGTAGTTATTGTTGGTTAATTTTGGTAATCAGCTGTTGCAGTATTTGAGTATGATTCGTTAGCAGTACCCATGGTGCTTAGTGTGCGATCTGCCAAGGTTTTATCTCCCCGCTCTAACGCCACCAAGCCGGATTGGACTAACTCCCGAATACCATGAGGTTTTAGATCTATAAGTAATGCTTCAATAGCAGCTGAAGAGCCAACAGCTTCAAGTGAAATTGTTGATTGACTTTCATCAGCTATAACTGCGTTATGTTTTTTGGCTATCTCCTTAGCCTTATCTGAGTTAGTCACCTTAACTAACAAGATTTCACGTTTTAATGAGTCAGAATCTTTCATTTCAGAAATTCCAATAACATTCACCAACTTAAACAATTGCGCGCTTACTTGATCTAAGGCATGGCCTTCAAGATTTAACACGATAGTCATACGAGACACTTTGGGATTTTCGGTAGGTCCAACTGCAAGTGAATCAATGTTGTAACCGCGGCGAGAAAAGAGTGAAGCTACCCGTGCCAATACTCCGGGAGAGTTTTCTACTAAAACAGCTAATGTATGAATGGCCATTACAACTCCTGAGAATCCCAAACTGGAGCCATAGATCTAGCAACAGTTATCTCGTCATTTGAAGTTCCCGCTGCCACCATTGGCCACACCATGGCATCTCGATGAACATTAAAATCAACAACTACTGGTCGATCATTTATCGCCATTGCCGCCTCAATAGTTTTATCTACATCACTAGACTTTTCACACCTTAAACCAACACAACCCATCGCCTCTGCTAGAAGTGTAAAATCTGGAATCCGCTTTGAATGTAGATCAGTGTTTGAATATCTTTCATTATAAAAAAGTGTCTGCCATTGACGGACCATGCCAAGGGATTCATTATTTATTACTGCTACCTTGATTGGAATATTGTTTATGGCACAAGTTACCAACTCTTGATTTGTCATTTGAAAGCATCCATCACCATCAATTGCCCAAACCGTGGTATCCGGAGCTCCAACCTTTGCCCCCATTGCAGCAGGAACTGCATAACCCATAGTTCCTAGTCCGCCGGAATTTAACCAGGTTCTTGGCTTTTCATAACCAATAAATTGTGAAGCCCACATCTGATGCTGTCCAACACCAGCAGCAAAAATAGTATCTGGCCCTGAAATTTTTCCAATTCTTTCAATTACATACTGTGGTGAGACTGAACCATCACTTGGCTTGTCATATCCCAAAGGAAATTTTGTGCGCCAACCATAAGTTTCAGTAAGCCACGGGGTTAAGTCTGGCTGTGATTTTGCTAGTGCGCCCCTTGTCGCAGGGCTTAATGCTCTTAAAATATTTTTTAAATCACCAATTAATGCCACATCAGCATGTCGATTTTTTCCAATCTCTGCTGGATCGATATCTGCATGAATAATCTTGGCATTAGGTGCAAAGGTAGAAAGTTTTCCAGTTACACGATCATCAAATCTAGCGCCCAGGGTGATTAGCAGATCTGCCTTTTGAAGTGCAGTTACCGCAGCAACTGTGCCATGCATACCCGGCATTCCAAGGTGCTGTGTATGTGAATCAGGAAAAGCACCGCGCGCCATTAATGTAGTTACAACTGGCGCACCAGTAATTTCAGCAAATTGCAGCAATTCTTTTGCAGCATTTGCCTTAATTACACCGCCTCCTACATATAAAACCGGTTTCTTAGATTGCGCAATTAATGCCGCAGCATCAGCAATAGCATCTGGATTTGGCTCAAGGACTGGGTTATAACCAGCTAAGGAAACATTTTTTGGATAGTTAAATGTTGTCTCTTTTTG
>CAYFKM010000046.1:0-7359 GCA_964344025.1 uncultured Candidatus Nanopelagicus sp.
AAAAACCACGCTCTACTAAATCTAATTGCATAGAGGAAACACCTAGGTCAAATAGAATCGCATCTACTTCAGTAACGCCTGCCTCTAAAAGCGCTTGATCAATCTGATCGTAGGTATTATGAATAAACTTACTCCGGCCCGAAAAATCCTGTAATTCATCTTTTGCTATCTTGAGTGCATCTAAATCTCGATCAATTCCGATGAGTTGAAGATTTATAAACTTTTGTAAGAACACCTTACTGTGTCCAGCTAATCCAAGTGTGGCATCAATTAAGTATGGGTTACTACTTTTAATAATTGCTGGAGAGAGCAATTCCAGACAGCGTTGTAATGCAACTGGTATGTGTACCACCTCTGCACCCATCTGTTCTCCCCCATTTCTAAATATTTATGACTTTTTTAATCTTTTACTCAATCTCAGATATCTACTTAGGTCACCGCCACTCGACGGAGCTTTACCAAATAATGCGCGGCACCGGGGAAGTGGCGCCGCGAATGTTTAATTAGTGGCGGTGGCCTAAATAGATATTTGATTAAAATAATCCGGGTAGTACCTCCTCTGAAACCTCGGCAAATGTTTTTTCACGATCAGCTAGATACTTACTCCAAGCACTGGCATCCCAGATTTCTAATCTGGTATTTGCACCAATGACCACGCAATTTTTTTCTAAGGCGGCATATGTTCTAAGTCCAGTTGGAATTGTGATTCGACCTTGGTTATCTGGAACCTCATCATGAGCTCCAGCGAACATCACTCTTAAATAATCTCGAGAATTTTTTTGAGTTACTGGGGCCTGTCGTAACCGTTCAGTAATTAATGCAAACTCATTTGCTGGAAATACATATAAGCAATTCTCTTGTCCTTTGGTTATGACTAAGCCATCTGCTAATTCATCTCTAAATCTGGCGGGCAAAATCAATCTGCCCTTTTCATCAAGCTTTGGCTCATGGGTGCCAAGAAACATCGATTGGCCTCCCCCACGCTCAGATTATTTGGCAGGACCCCACTTTACTCCCTTTTTCTCCACTTTCAACCCCCCGCACCCACTTTACTTCCACCGTCCCCACCTGAAAATCACCATAAAAAAACCACCCGGATCGGGTGGTGATTGGTTTTTGAGTCTGCCCGCTAGCGGCTAAATCTCAGAGATCGTTGTTATTCCTGCGATCCCATCTACTTTCCAAAGTTGAACCCAAGCCAAACCTCTTACTTTTAGTGGCGGGTGACTTAACGGTTAAATTGGTGAGGAGCAAAATCACTCCGGACAGGCTTATTAGAAATGCTACTACCCCAATTACCGTCGCCTTTGCAATTAGACCACTGATTAGCAGTAGTAGACCAAGAAGCAAAATACCAAAGCCTAAAAGTGCCCTAGATCCCTGCTTAGTTCTGGCCTTGCCGGTTAAGGTTGAAAGTAATCTTGGGTCCTCCTGCTCCAAGGCAGCTTCCATCTCAGCCAGTAACTTGCGTTCATGATCGGAGAGGGCCATATTCGCAATATAGAGCAATTTTGAATTTTTTAAAACTCCTAATTACTAATCATCCTCGTTATCTTCAGCACTTTCCACCAATCGAGCAGGGCTTAGACTGCCACGGCCAAATTTGGCTTTAATCAGATCCACAGCCTTATCCGCCTGCCGCCAACCAGTACTTCGCTGACCTAAAGCCATCTGCTGAATCCCTTCATTAACAACTAAAGAATCTAATGAAATCCCCACTAATCGAATAAAAGCTTTATTTAATTTAAGCGCTAAATATAAATTCTTAGCAACCTCATAAATTTCCTGAGTTGTTGTAATCGGTAAATCTAAAGTTTTGGATCTGGTAATAGTCGAAAAATCTGCAAATCTTACTTTGATTGAAATGGTATTTGCTGCATACCCTTTTGCTCGCATGCGTTCTGAGCTTTTTTCAGTAAGTCTAAGTATCTCTTTCAGGATGGATTCTTGATCATCCAAATCGGAGTCAAAAGTTTCTGATGCGCTAATACTCTTCTCACTTTGCTGAGTAATTACATCACGATAATCTCTACCCCACGCTAGCTCATAAAGTGAGCTACCACTTGCTTGGCCTAAGGTGCGAATTAATGTACTTCTTGGAGTATTTGCAATATCACCTACCGTAACTAAACCTAATTTTGCTAACTGTTCATTAGTTTTCGGTCCAACTCCCCAGATCTCACTAGCAGCAAGTGGGTGGAGAAATTCCAGTACTTTTTCTGGATCAATCTCCAATACACCATTTGGTTTACAATGGGCAGAGGCTATTTTTGCTATAAATTTATTATGGGAAATTCCGACAGAACAGGTAATACCTTGTTCGCTCTCAACACGTTTTCGAATTAAGTCGGCAATTTGCCTACCACTTCCTAGTAATTTTTTTGCACCTGTCACATCAAGAAATGCCTCATCAAGTGAGATTGGCTCGACGTATGGAGTTACATCTTCGAATATCGCCATAACCTGAGCAGAGACTTCACTGTATCTTTTATGATCTGGAGTAACAAAAACTGCGTGAGGCGCTAAAGCTTTTGCCCGATAAATTGGCATGGCAGCCCTAATTCCAAACTTTCTTGCTTCGTAATTAGCTGCAGATACCACACCTCGCGCTCCAGCTCCAACCACCACAGCTTTACCTTTAAGTGTTGGGTCATCTTTTTCTGCAACAGATGCAAAGAAAGCATCCATATCAACATGCAAAATAGTTGGTAAAATTTGATCCATCAGTTGCTAAATAATCTTCCGATACTTACTAAAGCAAGAATAAATATAAACACACCCCCTAGGGTAATTCATTTACCTGACAGTAGCCCTTAATCTTTTAAGTGAACAGCCCAACATGGGCTACTAAAAGGTAGGAAAATAATGACCGAAATTGCATTAATTGTTGGCCGAATTCTATTTGCGCTCTTATTCATTAATTCAGGAATTGCGCACTTTACTAAGAATTCAGCCATGACTGGATACGCCCAATATAAGAAAGTTCCGATGGCAAAGGTTTCAGTGTATGTGAGTGGAATTATGATTCTCTTGGGAGGTCTTTATATTGCCCTTGGCTTCTATGCTGATCTTGGAGCGCTTTTAATTGCAATATTCCTAATTCCAACTGCATTCTTAATGCACGCATTCTGGAAGGAAAGCGATGCCACTGCTAAGCAAAATGAGTCAATTGCATTTTTTAAGGATTTATCACTAGCGGGAGCTGCGCTGATCATATTTGCCTTGCTAAGAGGCGGAGCTGATTTTGGTAGCAATGTAGGCACATTACTTTTCTTTAGCTAATAAAGTTCTTAAACCACCCTTTATAATTTTATGAAGGGTGGTTTTTTAATGCTTAAAACTGATTGTGTATTACAATCTTAAACAATGGAAATTGGCTTAGAGCTTGTTGCAGTTTTAAGTGGTGCCTTCATCGGTTCAGTGCTTGGATTTATAGGGGCCGGCGGTGCTATGGTCTCGGTCCCAATATTTTTGTATTTATTTAATTTCACGCCAGTTGCAGCCACCACCGCTGCTCTTGCAGTTGTATGCCTAGCAGCCCTATCAGGTCTTATTCCGAGAATGAAAAGTAAGGATGTGTTAATTAGAGAAGGCTCAATTATTTGGGCTCTGGGTTTGATTACCAATGTTGGATTTGGTTTAGTTGTCGACAGAATCTCTGATCAAGTGATTCTAATAGGCTTTTCAGTGGTATTAATTATTGCGGCAATATCTATGTTGCGATCACCAATATTGAATAAACCAGAAAAAAGAATGTCGAGCTGGACTTTGATTTTGTTATCACTGGTCATTGGTTCGCTAACTGGATTATTTGGAATAGGTGGTGGTTTTTTGGTAATACCGGTTTTGGTCCTATTTTTTAATACCCCACAACATAAAGCTGCTGGAACTTCGCTCTTAATAATTACGCTAAATTGTCTAACTGCATTAATTGCAAAAAGTGCCATCTGGGGTCAAATTGATTGGAGCTATCCCCTAATTATTGCTTTCGCTGCGGTAGTCACCGCTCAACTCTCCTCTCGGGTGGCAACTCGTACACCAAGTGTTCACCTAAAACAGGGCTTTGCTTTTTTACTAATTGCTATAGCCTGCTTTACAGTTTTAACACAATTGATTTAGATCTGGGGGTTTAGGTGCGAATTAATCGGGCAATAGCAATGGAATTTCTTGGCAGCCTAGTTTTAGCAGTTGCAATAGTGGGCTCTGGACATATGGCGACTTTCTTAGGTGCAGAATATGGATTAGCACTTTTTATTAATGCGCTTGCAACTGCACTGGGACTAGCCACTGTAATTCGAATCGGTATGAAAATTAGTGGTTCTCACTTTAATCCAGCAGTTTCATTAGTGATGCTTATCTTAAAGAAGATAACACCAAAGCTATTTGTTTTCTACATTGTTGCTCAGATTTGTGGTGCAATTTTCGGAGCGCTCCTAGCAAATTTACTATTTAATCAGAAAATACTTGTGCAATCTGAAATCTCTCGAAGTGGATCACACTTATTTATATCTGAAATTTTTGCTACCTCTGTACTTCTGTGGATTATCTTAAGATTTCCAAAAAGAGTCGATCAGATTGCCATCTACGTGCCTATCTGGATATTTGGAGCAATAATTTTTACTTCAAGCACTTCATTTGCCAATCCAGCAATCACAATTGGAAGAATCTTCACAACTTCAATTGTTGGCATCTCCCCAAGATCTGCCTTTACATTTATTTTGGCACAACTTATTGGTTCAGTATTAGGCTTACTTATTGCCAAGCAGGTAACTAATCCAGGTAAAGATAGTGACGAATAAACCTTCAGTTTTATTTGTATGCGTCCACAACGCAGGTAGGTCCCAAATGGCAGCGGCCTTTTTAACTCACTTAGCTGGCGATAAAGTCGAAGTCAGGTCAGCGGGTACTACTCCAGCAGATTCAGTTAATCCTGCGGTTATTGAAGCATTGGCTGAAGTGGGTATAGATATTTCAAATGAGATTCCAAAGGTCCTTACAACTGCTGCCGTCGAACAATCAGATGTCGTAATAACCATGGGCTGCGGAGATACCTGTCCATTCTTCCCAGGTAAGAGATATTTGGATTGGCCACTAGCTGATCCAGCAGGGCAAGGAGTAGCTGCGGTTAGGCCAATTCGAGATGAGATTAAAAAATTAGTAGAGGAGTTAATTTCTACTTTGCCTACGATATAACTACTCTTCCAGATTCAATCCATTCGATAATTCCGCCACTTAAGTTATAAAGTGATTTAAACCCCATCTCCATCATTACCTCACCGGCCTCCAAAGATCTCTTTCCAGATCTGCAGTAAAGAGCATAATTCTTTGATCTATCTAACCCTGTGGCAATTAAGTAAAAATCATCCTCTAACACGTTTAGGTTAATTGAATTTTGAATGTGGGATTGCTTGAACTCTAGTTCAGTTCTAACATCAAACACGACCACATCAGGCTCAGAAATTTTCGCATCAAACTCAGATGCATTAAGATTTTTCATCAGAAGGTAATCTTATCGACATGAAACTAGCTATTGAGTCCCAGGGATTAGGTGAGCCTATTGTTCTAATCCATGGATTGGGCTCTGCAGCCACTGCCTGGAAGCCGCTTATAAAACTATTGGTCAAAGATTTTCAAGTTGTATCAATTGATTTACCTGGTCATGGAAACTCACCATATTCACCGGATCAGCCCATGGATCCAACATCACTGGCCAAATTAGTAATAAGAAATATCGAGGGTTTAGGAATAGAAAGATTCAGTCTTATTGGAAACTCGCTAGGTGGCTGGATTTGCCTTGAGATGGCAGCAATTCAACCCCATAAGGTAAAAGGTATTGTTGCGCTTGCCCCAGCTGGATTGTGGTTAACACCTTTTACCTCTAGATATCCAGGTGAGGTAGCACTCAGAGTAATTGCAGAGGGTGCAAATAAAGTAGCTCCCTCAATCCTAAATTATTCATGGGCAAAAAAGATTGGATTTGAAACAGTATCTCCACGTTGGCGCGATTTAGATTACGAAATTTGTTTAGATGCAACAAATGCCATGGCTAAATCACATGGATACTTTCCAGCTTGGGATGCTTTATTAGGTAAAAGATTTGATAAAAAAATTGATAAGAGCATTCCAGTGACAATAGTTTTTGGCGATACTGACCATACACTCCCCGAAAAAACTTGCCAAGAAAGATCATTAGCACCAGAACATGCGAAGTGGGTAATACTTCCAGAAACTGGACATGCTCCGATGTGGGATAGCACTGAACTTGTTTACGCTGAAGTACTAAATACCGTTAGAAGTATTGTGTGAATACGATAATTTACCTCTGGCGCATCAAAAGAAAGTACCTTTTGCTAGCACTTTTATTCATGGCAACCAATAAATTTATCTTAATCATGAACTCTAAGATTAAATTCATAAAACTACTTGGCACCGGCAAGGGTGAAACTTTTACACCGAAAGATGCCGATATTTTTAGATGGGGTCTGTTAGTCACAGTAGATGCAAATGGTGTTGCCAAACTAGATAAATCTTTAGTTATAAAAAGCTGGCAAAAGATTTCTAAATTTGAGTACAGAGTCATTCTAAAACCAATCTCTTCTCACGGAAAATGGTCCGGTAAGGAACCCTTTGAGATTGAAAAAAGTAGTTGGAGTGGAAAAGTTGCAGCAGTAACTAGAGCAAGGATTGTTTGGCGCAAAAATTTTCTCTTCTGGTCGGCAGTGCCACCAGTAACTGAGAGTTTACATTCCTCACCAGGCCTTATCGCAGCTATTGGAATTGGTGAGGCTCCGATTGGCTTGCAAGGCACCTTTTCAATTTGGGAGAGCGGATCAGCGTTACGCCAGTTTGCTTATCAGGGTGCCGCCCATACCAATGCGATAAAAGCAACATCAGTTAACGATTGGTACTCGGAGGAGTTATTTGCTCGCTTTGCCGTAATTCAAGAGCGTGGTCGACTTAGCTAATAAGGCACAATAACCCTATGTCGTTGCGTCAATTTTATCCGAAGCGAAACTACCGTAAAGGTTTATCCACTTGGCAACTCTTTGCACTGTACTCCATATCAACAGTTGTGGTGGCCTTACAAATTTCGTATCCGCTAGCAGATGGGGAACCTCTTCGTCTTATAACAATTGCAACAGTTTATTGGGCAGCAGGTGCGATGCTTTTGCATGCCGTTTTTGCTTACGGTATTTCATATACTTTTATTTTTTTTCTAATAACTTTTTCTTATGCATTAATTATTGAGCAAATTGGAAGTCGAAGTGGTTGGCCTTTTGGTAGTTATGAGTACTCGGGCACCTTGGGATATCAAATTTATGGAGTGCCATTAGTTGTTCCATTTGCTTGGGTAATGAT
>CAYFKM010000047.1:0-7273 GCA_964344025.1 uncultured Candidatus Nanopelagicus sp.
ATGGTACTGCAAGGGGGACCTTGTGGGAGAGTAGATCGCCGCCGGACTCAATTTATATAAACCCCACTCTAAACCGGTGGGGTTTATTTTTTAAATAAAACCCTCCTATTTGATGAATATTTAGTACCTTATACCTATGAGTGAAGAATTAATTGATGAAAAATCAGATGTTGATTTAGTTACAATCAAAAATAAAATTTCTGCTATTAAAGATTTGCCAATCGAAGCTCATAGTGATGAATTTGAACAAATTCATTTTCAATTAAAACAAGCATTAACCAATCTCGACGGAGTTTAATTAGTGAAGAGCCGACTGGATGCAGAGTTGGTCCGTCGTGGATTAGCTAGATCCCGCGAAATCGCTGCAGAGCTAATAACTTCAGGGCAGGTTCTAGTTGCTGGAATTCCTGCAACCAAGGTTGCTACCTCAGTTGATTGGCAGACCTCAATTAGATTAAAAGGTGAACATGATGAGTTTGTCTCTAGGGGCGGCCATAAATTAGCCGGGGCATTAGATCATTTCTCAAAGCTTGAAGTATCAGGCCTAGTTGCGTTAGATGCAGGTGCCTCAACCGGTGGCTTTACCGATGTATTACTCAAGCGAGGAGTGAAGAGGGTAGTTGCAGTTGATGTTGGTTATGGCCAATTAGCTTGGGCGTTGCAAAAAGATTCGCGGGTATCTGTGCTAGATCGAGTTAATGTCAGAAATCTGACCTCAGAGCAGGTTGGCGAGGAGATAGATCTGATTGTTGCAGATCTCTCTTTTATCTCTTTAACACTTGTCCTGCCGGCATTAAATGCGGTTGGAAAGCCCGGTTGTAATTTTTTGGTGATGGTCAAGCCTCAATTTGAAGTTGGAAGAGAAAAACTCGGAGCTGGCGGGGTGGTGCGGGATGTCGAGTTGCGCAAAGAGGCGGTTATGTCGGTGGCAAAAACAGCTTTTGGCCTAGGCCTTGGTGTGAACGGAGTTGTTGCGAGCACTTTACCTGGGCCAGCTGGCAATGTTGAGTACTTCCTGTGGTTACAAAAGGGCGCGCCTGAGTTAATAGAAGTAGATTTAGACCATGCAATTCAAACTGGGCCAGCATGAGTAAAACCATAAACTCAGTTTTACTTGTGACGCATCCAGTGCGAGTTGAGGCGATAAGTACTGCAAATGAGCTCACCCAACTTTTATTAGCAAAGCAGATTAAAGTTTATTCAACTATTCAAACCAGCGGTGCTGCGATTTATTCAGAAACGGATCGGGTAGATATTGCAGTTGTTTTGGGTGGAGATGGCACAATGTTGCGTGCAGCTGAATTGTGTCGAGGAAAATCGACTCCAATCTTAGGAATTAACTTAGGCCACGTTGGCTTTTTAGCAGAGATTGAACGACCTTCACTGATAGAGATAGTTGATGCTATTGCCTCAGGTGCTTTCTATGTTGAGGAGCGAATGAGTTTGAATTATCAATTATTGCGAGGCGGTAAAAGTATTTTTTCTGGTTGGGCACTCAATGAAGTTTTAGTTGAACGAAATGATCATCAAATGATTGATCTATTTGTGCAAATCGATCATCGTCCGCTCTCTAGGTGGTGGTGTGATTCAGTTATTTGTGCAACTCCAACCGGTTCGACCGCTTATGCTTACTCCGCGGGGGGGCCAGTGGTTTGGCCCGAGGTTGATGCGTTGGTTTTGTTACCACTTGCGGCACATGCATTGTTCTCTCGGCCGATGGTCGTTTCACCAAGCTCTGAGATTGTATTAGATCTTGAGAGTGAGTCTGCCGATCTAAATGCAGATGGAATTAGACGAACCAAACTTTCAAAGCGCGATCGCATAATTTTAACTAGCGCCAAAGAGGATGTGCTCCTTGCTCACATAAAATCAGCCACCTTTACAGATCGCTTAGTTGCTAAATTTAAGTTGCCAGTTGAGGGTTGGCGTGGCGAGTAAAGCAAACGTTAAAAGCAGTCTAGAAGAAATCTCGATTCGATCATTAGGTGTAATTGACAGCTCAAATATTGAGTTTAAACCAGGATTAACAGTTCTAACTGGTGAAACTGGTGCTGGAAAAACTATGGTTTTAACAGCTTTAAGTTTAGTTCTGGGAGGGAAAAGTGATTCAGATCTTGTAAGAGCAGGTCAAGAACGAGCAGTAGTGACCGGTCGATTTTCAATTCCACTGCAAATTCAAAATGAGATCGCAATAAGCGGAGGTGAAGTCGAAGGTGATTGTGTAGTGATTACCAGAACTTTAAGTTCACAAGGTAAGTCGCGAGTTTTGGTAGGGTCGGCAGTTAGTTCAGCGGCAACGGTTGCCGCATTCTCGCAATCACTAGTTGAAATTCATGCCCAATCATCATCTTCTAAATTGATTAAACCTGCAGTCAGCAGAGAGCTGTTAGATCGTTTTGCCAACCTAGAGCTATCTAGTTATCAAGAAGTTTTTGCCCGTCATCAGGAGATATCCGAAAGAATTGAAAAACTAAATTTGCAGTTGCAAACTCAAGACCGAGAGATGGAATTATTGAAGGAGTTTGCAAATGAGTTTGCAAAAGTATCGCCAAAATCAGGAGAGCTTGTTCAGGTCGAGAATGAGATTGCTAAATTAGGGTCAGTTGAGCAACTTAATCAATCAGTCACTAACGCTTTGAATTTGCTTGACAGCGAAGATTTGTCGGCATTAAATATATTGCAACAGGTGCGCAAGAGTTTAGATTCTATGGCTGGTAAAGATAATGAGTTAGATAAAATCAATGAGAGATTTACTGAGAGTTTGTTGAATTTCGCAGATATTCAAAGTGATTTAAACTCTTATCTTTTATCACTAGAGGCGGATCCAACAAGGTTTGCATACCTTCAAGATAGAAAATCAGTGCTCACCTCACTATTAAAACGATACGGCAAAGGCAGCGATAAGCAACAGGCTTTTGAGGAATTAATTATTGAAGGATTGGGCGTAAAACAGAAATTAAGTGATCTCTCAGGTGGAAGTGATCGAGTTGTTGAGTTAGAGAAAGAGAAAGCGAAGATTTTTAATGAGTTGAAAGTGTTAGGCTCCGAGCTATCTAGCAAACGTAAACTTGCTGGTACAAAGTTATCGGAGCTAGTAACGCTAGAGATACGTAAACTCTCAATGCCTAATGCGCAATTTATAATTGATCAAAAAACTTTGAGTGATAGCAATCCAGATAATTTTTCATACTATGGTTTGGATGAGATCTCAATTTTATTTTCCGCTCATTCCGGAGCAACTCCACTGCCACTAAATAAAGTGGCCAGCGGAGGCGAGCTCTCTCGAGTTATGTTGGCTTTAGAGGTTGTTATCGCTGAAGCAGAGCCGATAGGAACCTATATTTTTGATGAGGTTGATGCTGGTGTTGGTGGTAAAGCTGCTGTTGAGATCGGCAGAAGGTTGGCAAAACTTGCTAAGAGTGCTCAAGTAATTGTCGTTACACATCTTCCACAAGTTGCAGTTTGGGCGGATAATCATTTAGTTGTGAAGAAGAATGAGTTGGGGTCTGTCACTCAAAGTGATGTAATTGAATTGGTCGAAGATGAGCGTAAGATCGAAATTGCAAGAATGCTTAGTGGTCAGGAGGATTCAAGTACTGCTCAAGAGCATGCAAGTGAGTTATTAACCATTGTAAGGAAATCCATGATAAGTTAGTGCTCCATGACCGCCCCTCATGTGAGTAAGCATATTTTTGTTACAGGTGGCGTCGCTTCAAGTTTAGGAAAAGGCCTGACAGCTTCGAGTTTAGGGCGGTTGCTTCGAGCTCGCGGCCTTCGAGTAACTATGCAAAAGCTAGATCCATATCTAAATGTGGATCCCGGCACAATGAATCCTTTTCAACATGGTGAAGTATTTGTAACTGATGATGGTGCAGAGACTGATTTAGATATCGGCCACTATGAGCGCTTTCTTGATAGATCCTTAGAGGGGTCGGCAAATATAACTACTGGCCAAATTTACTCCTCGGTAATTGCGAAAGAGCGGCGTGGTGAGTACTTAGGAGAGACTGTTCAAGTAATTCCACATATTACAAATGAGATTAAAGATGCTATCAAGGCAATGGCTAAAGAAGATGTTGATGTGGTTATTACTGAAATTGGTGGAACTGTAGGCGATATTGAGTCCTTGCCATTCTTAGAAGCAGCTCGTCAGATCCGCCAAGATGTAGGTCGAGACAATGTTTTCTATCTTCATGTCTCACTAGTTCCATATATGGGACCTGCGGGGGAGCTGAAAACTAAACCAACTCAACACTCGGTTTCAGTGTTGAGATCTATTGGTATTACCCCAGATGCGGTAGTACTTCGTTCAGACCGCCAAATCCCAGAGTCTGTGAAGCGAAAGATTTCATTAATGTGTGACATTGAGATGGCAGGAGTAGTTGCGGCGGTAGATGCTCCTTCTATTTACGACATTCCAAAAGTGCTATATGGCGAAGGATTAGATAATTATGTCGTTAAGAGGCTTGGCCTAAAAACTACAGATGTAGTTTGGGGGGAGTGGGAGGATTTACTTAATCGAGTACATAATCCTAAGTATGAGGTTACAGTTGCACTGGTTGGAAAGTATATTGATTTACCAGATGCTTATCTTTCAGTTACTGAAGCGCTACGAGCAGGTGGATTCGCAAATTTCGCGAAGGTTAATATTAAATGGGTAGCAAGTGATAGTTGTGTTTCAGATGCCCAAGCTAGTGAGAATTTATCAGATGTGGATGCAATTTGTGTGCCTGGTGGTTTCGGAGTTAGAGGCATTGAAGGAAAATTGGGTGCATTGAAATTTGCTCGAGAAAATAAGATTCCATCCCTTGGATTATGTTTAGGTTTACAATGCATGGTCATTGAAGTATCCAGAAATATTGCGCAGTTAAGTGATGCCAATTCCAGTGAGTTTGATGAAAAAACAACTAATCCCGTTATTTCTACTATGAGTGAGCAGGTTGATATTGTGGCGGGAAATGGTCAAATGGGTGGCAGCATGCGATTGGGTTTGTACCAGGCAAATTTAGTTGCTGGTTCAGTAGTGGCTGCTACATATGGCAAAGCGCAGGTTAGTGAACGCCATCGTCATCGATATGAGGTTAACAATAAGTACCGAGATCAAATATCGGCTACCGGCTTAATTTTCTCTGGTCTGTCACCAGATCAGCAGTTAGTTGAGTTTGTGGAGTTACCAAAATCAGTACACCCCTATTATGTTGGCACCCAAGCTCATCCAGAGTTTTTGTCCCGTCCAACGAGAGCCCACCCACTTTTTGCCGGCTTAATTGCGGCAGCGATCGCAAAGCATGGTAAGTGAAGATTTAACTGATTTTTTCAATTATTTGTCAGTTGAAAAAGGGTTATCAAAAAACACCACACAAGCTTATCGCCGGGATTTAGAGCGATTTTTTCACTATTTATCGATGAACCAACTTTCTCTAAGTGATCTTAAAGAACATGATCTTCAAACTTACGTAGCTTGGCTTAGAGGGATGAATAACGATGAGTTCAAAATCGGAGAATCCTCTATTTCAAGAAATGTAATTGCAATAAGAGGATTTTTTGCATACCGTTCGAAGAGATTAAAGATTGTCAACCCGATATCAGACTTCAAACCTCCAAAAATTAGCAAAAGACTTCCAAAAGCTCTTTCTTTTGATCAAGTTTTAAAATTGATAAATATCGCAGGCTCTGATTTCATCTCAGTTCGCGACAAAGCAATAATTGAACTTCTATACTCAACAGGTGCTAGAGTGACAGAGATTATTGAGTTGAATTTAAATGATATAAACTCAAATACGGCCTCAACGGGCGTGATAACTACTGTGAAGCTCCGTGGAAAAGGTGGAAAAGAACGGATTGTGCCAATCGGCAGCTTCGCAGTTGAGTCAGTTAATAATTACTTATCAAGATCACGACCGCAGCTTTCGAAGGTGGCTACACAAAGGTCCCTGTTTCTAAATCGAAGAGGCGGTAGATTAACTAGGCAAAGTGCCTGGAACATAGTTTCTAATGCAGCTGCGCGAGCCGGACTTAAAGATCAAATCTCGCCACACTCCTTAAGGCATTCATTTGCAACTCACTTACTAGATGGTGGTGCAGACATTAGAGTTGTTCAAGAGTTGCTCGGTCACTCATCTGTGACTACAACGCAAATTTATACACTCGTAACTATCGATCGGTTACGAGAGAGTTACAGTAGCGCTCACCCTAGAAGTAAGTGATTATCTACCGCGTAATCTACGGGCAATAATGCTTTGATCTCCCTTAGATTCTAGATCTGCAATTATTATCGAAAGTGACTCACGTACAATTCGACCACGATCTACAGCTAGTCCTAAATCACCTCTAAGTGCTAATCGCGCTTGATCTAGGTCATATAACTCATCTGGCGATAGGTAGACGGTTATTTTCTCATCATGTTTTTCGCGACCGGATGGGGTTCTATCAAAAGCATTTACTCTTCTGCGAGGAGTTTGTCTTACTGTATTCTTTTGCTTTGTAACTGCAACTGGAGTCTCAGTTATCTCTTCAGCACTCTCACGTTGAGATGGGACCGCACTTAACGTAGCGGTATTTCGGAATAACTCATCTGCTCCGGGAAGTGAAACTCTGCGACTCACTTTGCGCCTCCTCTAGCTATTAACTCCTTTGCCAAACGACGATATGAAGCAGAGCCAGTGCTACTGCTGGCATAGGCAGTAACTGGCAACCCTGCAACTGTTGATTCAGAAAACCGCACAGTTCTTGAGATTATCGTGTCAAAAACCTCATCAGGGAACTCTTTATCAATCAACTCTAGAACTTCACGAGAATGACTAGTTTTGCGTTCAAACATGGTCGCCAAAATGCCATAAATTTGTAACTCAGGGTTGGTGTTCTCTTTAATCTTCTCAATGGTTTTTTTAACCAAAGAAAGTCCAAGTACCGCAAAGTACTCACACTCCATTGGAATTATTACGCCATTAGAGGCAGTTAATGCATTGACAGTTAATGTGCCTAGAGATGGTGAACAATCAATTAAAATAGCATCATATTTATCAAGAACTGGGGCTAACAGCTTGCGCAATTTGTGCTCCTTGGCTATTTCAGAGACAAATGCCGCTTCAGCTGCTGCCAAATCCTCATGGCCTCTAATAAAATCCAAGCCTGGTACCGCTGATTTAAGAATAAAATCCTCTAATCTTGCCTCAGAGTCATTTAGCAAATACCAAATTGATCCATACTGTTCACGGAGTGCAGCTCCCTTTATTCCAAGTCCAGTTGTCATGGATGCTTGCGAGTCAAAATC
>CAYFKM010000048.1:0-5534 GCA_964344025.1 uncultured Candidatus Nanopelagicus sp.
TTAACTCACCTGTCATCTTGTGCGCTACCTGATGTACTCTTGAAAAGTGAGTAACCAAGGTCAGATCCGAGTAGCGCTAGCCCAGATCAATCCAACTGTTGGTGATCTGGGTAAAAATTCTGATCTAATCTCTAAGTACACCTTTGATGCGGCAAATGCCGGTGCGGTGGTGGTGGTTTATCCAGAGATGATCCTTACTGGATATCCAGTTGAGGATCTAGCAAATCGCCCATCCTTTCAAAGTGCATCAATTGCCGCAGTTGAATCTCTTGCTAAGCGAATAAATGATGAGGGAAATGGGGATCTCACCTTATTAGTTGGCTACCTCGGTCAAAGTGAATCTGCTAAACCCCAAAATTGTGTGGCGGTGATTTATCGAGGTGAGATTGTGGCCACCTATATCAAACACCACCTGCCCAATTACGGGGTCTTTGATGAGTATCGAAACTTTGTCCCAGGTAATCACTCACTTGTGATTAGAGTTTGTGGGGTAGATATTGGAATTGCAATCTGTGAGGATATTTGGAAAAGCGGTGGACCAGTTGCAGAGCTAGCTAAGCGAAATATTGGCTTACTTCTTGTTCCTAATGGCTCGCCATATGAGGTCAATAAGGATGATGCCAGATTGGAGTTAGTAAAGCAGCGCGCCCTTGAGGTTGGCGCCCCGCTTGCATATGTAAATATGGTGGGCGGCCAGGATGATTTAGTTTTTGATGGCGACACAATTGTGGTGGGTAAATCTGGCGAGGTAATTGCGCGGGCCCCACAATTTGAAGAGGGGTTAATGATTATTGATTTAGATGTCGCCCTAGCCTCAAGTGATCCTGATTTAGTAATTTCAAATCCACCAATACTTAAGTACCAGAAAATTAAGGCTGGGATCGCTCGCAGATTAGGTGAGAGTGAGGAGATCTGGGAGGGGTTAGTTTTAGGGCTAAAGGATTATGTGGAAAAAAATAATTTTAAATCAGTATTAATTGGATTATCTGGTGGGATTGATTCGGCCTTAACTGCCACCTTAGCAGCAGATGCAATCGGTGCCGATCGGGTCTATGGGGTAGCAATGCCAAGTAAGTACTCATCTGAGCACTCCTTAGCTGATGCTAAGCAGTTAGCTGAAAATATTGGTTTAAATTATCGAATAATTGAGATCACTCCAATGGTGGCTAATCTTTTAGAAAACCTTCGATTAGATGGAGTAGCTGAGGAGAATCTGCAGGCTAGAGTGCGCGGTATTACCTTGATGGGATTATCAAATCAAGAAGGACATCTAGTTTTAGCAACCGGTAATAAATCTGAGTTAGCGGTTGGCTACTCCACCTTATATGGAGATGCAGTTGGTGGCTTTGCACCAATTAAGGATCTCTATAAAACTCAAGTCTGGCACCTTGCCACCTGGCGAAATGAGTTAGCAGTACTTCAGGGGCAGACCCCACCAATTCCAGTTAACTCAATTACTAAAGAGCCAAGTGCTGAGCTGGCACCAAATCAAAAGGATTCAGATTCTCTGCCACCGTATGAGGTGCTAGATAAAATTCTTAACATCTATATTGATCAAGATGGTGGCCGGCCAAAGGCGCTCGCTGCCGGATTTAACCCAGAGCTAGTCGATAAGGTCGTTAGATTGGTAGATCGCGCCGAGTATAAAAGGCGGCAGTATCCACCGGGAACAAAGATCTCAACTCGGGCCTTTGGGAAGGATCGTAGATTGCCAATTACCTCACATTGGAATGAGTCTTAGGTATTTATTAGGCGTAATTAGATAACACGCAAACTCTTTGCAATTAGTCTTTAATTACATACTTTGCCATTATTTACCCATGACAATTTCAACTGCTACCACTGGAGTTAATCGCTGGTACTTCACCCGTCGTCGGGTAGTTGATTTTGGTCGCATTACCGCTTGTAGCTGCTAATTTAATTTCAATTTTCATTCGATCTGGCATATCTATGCCAAAAGTAATTCTGCTTTGAAAAAAAACTAAAAAACTACCAAACAAGGAAGGCAAGAAAATGAAGGTTTATAACAATATAACTGAGGTCTATGGAAATACACCATTAGTTAAATTAAATAAGATTATGACTAACTCAACTGCTAAGGTATTAGCAAAGCTTGAGTTTTATAACCCAACCTCAACTGTTAAGGATCGACTTTCGATTGCAATGGTTGATGCTGCCGAAAAATCTGGTGCGCTAAAGCCAGGGGGCACAATAGTTGAAGCAACTAGTGGTAACACCGGAATTGCATTAGCTATGGTGGGAGCTGCTCGTGGTTATAAAACGATTTTGACCATGCCAGAGTCGATGTCAAAGGAGAGAAGAGCCCTACTTCGAGCATTTGGGGCTGAGTTAATTTTGACGCCAGCAGCTGAAGGTATGAAGGGTGCAGTAGCTAAGGCTGAATCATTAAAAGATACTGGTGCGGTAATGGTGCGCCAATTTGAAAATGAGGCCGGCCCTGATATTCACCGCAGAACAACGGGGGAGGAGATCTGGCGCGATACCGATGGCACCGTGGATGCAGTGATCTCTGGAATTGGCACTGGTGGCACTATTACTGGTGTTGGTCAATTATTAAAATCAAAAAATCCTGCGATCAAAATATTTGGTGTTGAGCCAGCTGCTTCACCAATTTTAAATGGCGGTAACCCTGGCCCACATCCAATTCAAGGAATTGGACCAAACTTTGTGCCCCAAATTTTAGATCGCACAATTTATGATGAAATTTTAGATGCCACAGCAGATGATGCTGTTAAGTACGCTAGAGCTGCTGGCACACAAGAGGGAATCTTGGCTGGTATCTCATCTGGGGCTGCGCTTTGGGCAGCACACCAAGTAGCACAACGAGCTGAGTTTGCTGGTAAAACAATTGTGGTGATCATTCCATCATTTGGTGAGCGCTACCTTTCAACCATCCTCTTTCAAGATTTGATGGATTAATTTGATTACTCGTATTCGCGAAGATATCCAAGCTGCAATACGTCAGGATCCAGCTGCTAGAAATTGGCTGGAGGTGCTGCTGACATATCCGGGTGTGCATGCAGTTTGGGGATATCGAATTGCGCACTTTTTATGGCAGATAAAACTTAAACTTCTAGCGCGCATCTACTCAAATTGGATTAGAGCGGTTACTGGAATTGAAATTCACCCTGCTGCCAAAATTGGCCGAAGATTTTTTATCGACCATGGCATGGGAGTAGTAATAGGGGCAACGGCTGTAGTTGGTGATGATGTAATGATTTATCATGATGTGACTTTGGGCGCTCGCGGTATATCAAGTGGAAAGCGTCATCCAACAATTGGAAATGATGTAGTAATTGGTGCTGGTGCTAGGGTGCTAGGTGATATCAAAGTGGGCGATGGGGTAAAAATCAGTGCCAATATGGTGGTAACAAAAGAGGTACCAGCAAAAACTATGGTGGATTCATCGGAGTTTTTTGTAATTTAAACCTACTTGGCAGGATATTTAACATAGCCGTAATTATTTACGGCTTTAATTGCTCCCATGACCTCCCCAAATGATTTAGCAAAACAGCAAGCTTTTGTGCAGCGCACCTTAGAGGAGCGCAATATTCGATTTGTTAGATTGTGGTTTACCGATGTTTTAGGTTTTCTAAAATCAGTTGCAATTGCGCCAGCGGAGTTAGAGAACGCATTTGCCGAAGGTATTGGCTTTGATGGCTCTGCAATTGAAGGTTTTGCCCGAGTTAGTGAGTCAGATATGTTGGCAAAACCAGATCCGGCAACATTTTCAATTCTGCCTTGGCGAACTGAATCTCCAGGGGCTGCTCGTATGTTTTGTGATATCACAATGCCAGATGGCTCGGCGGCATCAGTTGATCCACGAAGGGTTTTAAAACAAACTTTAGAGAAGGTGGCAAAGCTTGGCTATACCTGCTACACCCACCCAGAGATTGAGTTCTTCTTATTTAAAGATGAACCAAAGCCAGGTGAGCAACCAATTCCAGTTGATTCAGCAGGATATTTTGATCACACCCCATCTGTAGTTGGCCATGATTTTAGAAGACAAGCAATTACTATTTTAGAGGCGATGGGAATCTCAGTTGAGTTCTCACATCATGAAGGAGCACCTGGACAACAAGAGATTGATCTTCGATATGCCGATGCCTTAACTACCGCAGATAACATCATGACATTTAGACATGTAGTAAAAGAGGTGGCATTAGATCAGGGTTTCTACGCCTCATTTATGCCTAAGCCATTTACCAATCATCCTGGCTCTGCCATGCATACTCATATTTCCTTATTTGAAGGTGAGAAAAATGCATTTTATGAAGAGGGTGCATCAATGCAATTATCTAAGGTGGGTAGATCATTTATTGCTGGCATTATCAAACATGCTGCCGAAATCACCGCAATTACAAATCAATGGGTTAACTCATATAAGAGATTAAGTGGTGGCGGTGAGGCACCAGCTTATGCAACCTGGGCGCAAAGTGATCGCAATGCAATGGTTCGAATCCCAACTTATAAACCAAAGAAAGAGGCTTCAACCCGTATTGAGGTTAGATCTCCAGACTCTGCCTGTAATCCATATTTAGCATTTGCCGTAATTATTGCCGCTGGAATTGCTGGGGTTGAAGGAAAGTATGAATTAAATCAGATTACAAACCCAGAACCATTACCAACAGATTTAGCTGAAGCAATAAGTGTTATGGAGAAAAGTGATTTAGTTAAGAAGACTCTTGGAAAAGATGTTTTTGAGTATGTTTTACTAAATAAACGTGCGGAATGGGATGAGTATCGCAAGCAGGTAAGTGCGTATGAGCTGGGTAGGTATCTACCAGTTTTATAGATTAGGATTGCAATATGAGCAATCAAATAATGACTGAGGTAAGTGTTGACTTAAATAATCGGGATAAAAATTCAGCCCTCTTTAGAATCTTTATTGCCCTTCCGGCCATAATTTTCTTAAGTAGCTTCTCTGCATTTACTGATGAGATGGTGGGATTCATCGGTGGCTTCCTTTTCTTACCAGTCGTGTTAACGTTGCTGATTAGAAATAAGTACCCCTCCTATGTATTGGCTTTTAATAAGGCGTTGCTTGAGTTAAATAATCGAGTAAGTATCTACGTATTAGTTTTAACAGATTCCTATCCATCAATTGAATCTAATCAAAAGGTTAGATTAATTTATCCAGAGATTGAAAATGGCCAAAAACTTAATCCATGGCTACCACTAGTTAAATGGTTTCTAGCCATTCCACTTTACATTGTTGGAATTTTTTATGTTATATACGCATTAGCTTTAACATTTGTGGCTTGGATTTCAGTAGTTAAAAATGGTACTTATCCAGAGGATAAGGCTGAGGAGGTTGTGAAGGTTATTGCTTATTGGAATAGAGTTTATGGATATGCACTGTTGCTACTAACAGATGAGTATCCATCCTTTTCTCTTAACTAACGAAGCTCAACCTTATTTCTAACTGCTCCCTTTGGTCGATAGGTCGCTCTGGGTTGTGCTTTAGGAAAATCACCAATTAATCTGAAGTTTTTTGCCACCAACAATAAAAT
>CAYFKM010000048.1:5544-7195 GCA_964344025.1 uncultured Candidatus Nanopelagicus sp.
GGTTACATACTGGCTAACTAAGACATGGGCACCAGCTGGAATTTTAACGCCATCGATTTCGCAATCTTGGGTTGCAATTCTTGGTGCTACCCAAACTGGAGGAGCAAGGCGCATAGTTTCTTGCAAGATTGCAGATGCAACTGGTGAGCAATCTTCTAACTCTTGGTAGGTAGGAGCTCTATTTTGAGTAATCCAATCGGCATTATCGGCCTCTTGCTCTAATTGTTTTCTCACATCGAAATTTTTGGAAAGATATGAAAATGCCCAGCTCATGACATTTGCAGTAGTCTCATGGCCACTTAAAATTAAAGTCAAAACCTCATCTCTAATATGTTCAGTAGAGATAGCTCCTCGCATCTGTAGCAGTATCCCAAGTAGATCATCATCACGCTTTTCATTACTTTCAATTCGCTTACTAATTATTGACTCCGCAATATCAACTAACCGATCAGAGGCAATTTCAAACTCTTTAAAATACTTTATCCCGGATCTATCAAACCGCTCTAATCCTGGCAGCATGGTTCTCTCAATTCGATCGATAGCTACCTCCATCGATTCTGCGATTGCTTGAGTGTATTGATGAGAATCTAAGCCAAATAAACAGCGAGAGACAATTTCAAGGGTTAATGCCATCATCTCAGGCGCTAACTCAATACTGGATTTACTACGCCATTGATTAGTATGTTCTAAAACTAGATTATGCATGATGGCAACGTAAGAATCGAGATTGCCATGGTGAAATGGCGGTTGCATCATTCTTCGATGCGCAAGATGAATTGGCTCTTCATTAGTTAACAGCCCTTCACCTAAGACTTTACGCATTCTGGCAAAACCAACTCCTTTAACAAATTTATGTTGTTGAGCAACAGTGACCTCATGAACTGCAGCTGGTGAGAATAAGCCAATAAATAATCTTCTAGATAAGAAAAAAGAGCAGTTACTTCCATACTTTTCCTGCATTTTTAATAAAAACTTGGGGGTATTAACCATAAAGGTTGCAGTTAAAAGATCAGAAAGTAATGGGTTTGGACCCGGAAGTTTTTTATCTCCAGCCCAATCCTTTCTAAATATTGGCTTTGGAATTTGCGCATACTCCGCAGGACGTGGGGCAAGATATGGCCGAGTAGTATCGGTTGACATAGATAAATCGTAAGCAGTCTAAGTAGGTAAACCAACAGATTTGCGCATATTTTTGGTTTTATCTTTAAATTGAGTTAGCCTTATCCCATGTTAAATACAGGTGTTAAATCATTACTTACTTCATTACGCCTGTCATCACTTCTTCTTACTCGCCGCGGCGGGGCCAAGTAACCGGTCCCCTCGTCGCGGAGGTTGGTCGCACCGGTAGACCACTTATAACCGACGAGGAGAAAATAAAAAATGAGTAACTTTCCAGAACAAAGTTCTTCGGCAATGCCCAGATCAAGGTATGCCCCATTTAATCCATTTCCCAATAATGGATCACTTTCAGATCGCACCTGGCCCAATAAGTCAATGAGTAAAGCACCAAAGTGGTGCTCAGTTGATCTTCGAGATGGAAATCAGGCCTTGATTGATCCCATGGATGCTAATCGCAAACTTGCTATGTTTAAGTTGTTAGTAAAAATGGGTTATAAAGAGATTGAGGTTGGATTTCCAGCAGCTAGCCAAA
>CAYFKM010000049.1:0-7081 GCA_964344025.1 uncultured Candidatus Nanopelagicus sp.
CAAATATGAAGTGATAAACCGTTGTTATACCGAATTGCCATCGCGCAAGATCTAACGAACTCATTTACATTCTCCTTTTTTTACACACTCCAATTCTGCGCCTAGTAAAACTTTGTTTATCTCGTTTTGGCTGTGCGCTCCCTCACTACACCGATTTCTACGCTCAAAAATCACGGTTTGCGAAGAGGTTTGAGTGCCAGCACTTGCTGGGTTTGGAGTCGTCCCTTCTTAGAATCGAGGGATATACGACCCTAAGAGGAGCGGATAAATTCAGATTGGGAGTAATTACTTCGATGCCCATGGCTTTACTTTAATCAGAGATTATTTTTTATCCCACCAAATTGTTGCTATTTCACGAGTCGATGATGTTCCTTGATTAGCAATAAAATCTTTTACCTCTGATAACCGTGATTTGGGCAGACACAATCTAATTCGCATATATTCAGCTGCTTGATCGGCATCAATCGTAGATCGCAGCTCGCCATGCCAAACTTTGAAATTTGGTTCAAAGCCTAACTCTTTAATTATGGATATTAAATCAAAATAAGTTGGCTCCATCGGTCTTGCTAGCCCCCAAAAATGCATCCACATCTGGCTCATATTGGAAAGTGGGTGGCTAGTTGGAATTTCAATTACTACGCGATTTTTAGCATGTAAATCCATTTGCTCTAAAAAATCTTCTACTTTTGCCACATTATATAAAACATGATGAGCAGTTACAACATCTGCAAGGGGAACATCAGTTGCCACATCAGGCCAAAATCCAAGAAATGTTTCGCAATCAACATTTCTTCCAAAAGCATTTTCGGAAAACATATCAAGCATTTCTTGCTGGTGATCAACGCCAATTACAAGTTTTGCCGGTGGAACTAATGCAAAAGCTGCGACCCCTCCTCCGCAACCAATATCAAGAACTGATCCGCCCTCGCTTATCGCTTCTAAAGCCACTTGATGTGAGTGTGTGATCTCAATATTTTTGGGAACTTGAAAAACAGCAGGAGGATGAATCCAAGGCGACTCCTCTGCTTGATCAATAATCTCCTTGGGTATTGCCCAATTAGCTAATTGAGTTCGCCAATTTTCTGCAGATAAATGCATGATTACTTATTTGGTGTTGAATTATTTTTAGAATTCTTTTGCTCTTCAGCAATTTGCTTACGAATATCATCCATATTCAAATCCTGTACCTCGCCAATTATTTCCTCTAAAGCTGGAGCAGGTAGTGCGCCTGGTTGGCTAAATAACAAAATTCCATTTCTAAAAATCATCAAGGTTGGAATAGAAGATATTCCAGCCGCCGCAGAAAGTTGTTGTTCCGCATCTGTGTCTACCTTAGCAAATGTCAGATCTGGAAATTTGATCGAAGCCGCTTCGTAAATTGGAGCAAATTGTCTACAAGGTCCGCACCAGGCTGCCCAGAAATCTACAAGTACAGTGCCTTCTTTTTGAATTAATGACTCAAACTGTTCACCTGTTACATCTACGGTAGCCATTTATCTCCTCTTTCTTTTTACCCTAATTTGTTGACTTTATTTGACATTTGATTTCACCAGTTAATCTCTTATGCAATGCGTAAATTAGGACACCAGCGACTGCTAAAAATGGCTGGATTGGTGCAAAGTATTTAATTGCTCCTGAGTATCCCAACGCAATTAATGCAACCTTATTACAAACGGGACAACCAACTGCTAATAATGAGAAAAATGCACCAGCGCCACCAATTTTTAAAGATTCATCCACAGTATTTTCAAATTGATTTTTTTCATAAGTTGCAAAAAGTAGGCCTGAAAGAATTGATGTGATAACGATTACTGGAACAGACCAGGCAGTAACTGAAATTTCGCGACCGAAAATAGGATTCTTAATTACAGCGGTAGGTAATGAAATAATTAGTGCGGTCAATATCGAACTGCCGAATGCAATAAGCCATCTGCTCGTGGTCCACCCTCGTAATACCAACAAATAATTATTCAAGATGTTAACCTAATAGATCTGGTGTTTTACTTTGATATTCTCTTGCGTTGCGATGTCGTTGGCGAAGTAGTGAATCCTCATAACGAGCTTTAAGACTCATATTTGCACCAAGTGCCAACCAAATAATTATTGAATTTGGGTGAATTTTCTGAATTAATAATCCTGTTGCAATGATCATTACTGCTAAGTACATTGGATGGCGCGAATACTTATAAATTCCATTAGTTATCAATGGTGCCCCTGGTTTTGGGATTGGGTTAATTCTAAGTGATGGCTGTAGTGCTTGGACTGCAAAAGCAAAAATTAGAATTGCTAAGACATACATCGACAAAGCAAGGTTTCGTGCCGCGGAAAATTGCCAGATTGGCTCTGAAATTGGCACAATCGCGAGGATTGCAATTAAACTAAATTGCAGTCCCACTAATACCTTTGCTTTAATTTTTACTTCTTTCCAAATAATCTACTAAAGAAACCTGGTTCCTTCGGATCATTAGCATGCCCTTGGCAACGTTGACTCTTTGGCACTCCCTTAAGTGCTTGTTCGATGTGATTTCCACATCCACTCCATGATGGTTTACCGCACTTTCGGCAGGTAGTTCTGCTACACATTTCTTCTCCTTTGATTGATTACTTATTTAACAGTACTTTTTCATTTGCTGGTGAGTTGCTCCAGGTCAAATAACCGCCATCTAGATTAACCGCATTAAAACCTAGTTCTTGCAGCAACATCGTTGCGGTATGCCCACGAACTCCAACTTGGCAACTTATTAATACATTTTTATTTGTTAATTCAGCTTTTCTCTCCCGGATTTCATCAACTGGAATATTGATAAATCCAGGAATTGCTCCTCTACTTATTTCACTCGGTGTTCTAACGTCCACTAGCTGGTAGCCTAGATTTTGATACTTATCAATTTGGTTCCATTGAGCATTTTTTGTTAAACCAGAGAGAATATTTTCGGCGATATATCCCAACATGTTCACCGCATCCTTTGCTGATCCAAATGGTGGGGCATATGCCAGTTCAAGATCTGCTAACTCTGGTGCGGTAATTCCACCGCGCATGGCAGTTGCAATAACATCGATTCTCTTATCGACTCCTTCAACTCCGACACCTTGGGCACCTAGAATTTCGCCACTCTTCGCATCAAAAATTAATTTTAAGGTCATCTGCTTTGCATCTGGATAGTAACCAGCATGGGAATTTGGATGAGCGTGAATTACTTTATATTTGCGCTTAGTGGTTGCTAATCGCTTCTCGTTCCATCCTGTTGTAACAATCATTAAATCAAATACTTTAACTATGGCTGTTCCAATTGTTTTAACCTCTCGAACCTTTCGGCCAGCAATGTGATCTGAAACTACTCGTCCATGCCGATTTGCAATATTGGCAAGTGGCACCAAGGTTGCAGATCCATCTAAAGAGTCAGTTTTTTCGGCCACATCACCAATTGCATAAATATTTTTGTCATTTGTTAAATTATTCCGGTCAACACTTATTCCATTGCGAGATCCGATCTTCAGATCAGCTGCCTTGGCGAGTGAAATATCAGGTCGTACCCCAATAGCAAGAATTACTAAATCTGCACGCAACTCCTTCCCATTTGCTAACTTTACTGTGGTGGCTGTTATCTCTGATGCACTTGTTCCTAATTCCAGATTTACACCATGTGCTCGCATTTCTTTTGCTACCAAAGTTGCCATTTCAGGATCCAGCGGGGCAAGAACTTGATTAGCCGCTTCAACAACGGAGGTCTTAATTCCCCGGTGAATTAAATTCTCTGCTATCTCAACGCCAATAAATCCGCCACCAATAACTACTGCGCTGCTAGGTCGCTGATTAACTTGATTAACTATTCTCCCCACATCTTCAACCGTTCGGAGCGTCAACGCACGAGTCACACCTGGAATCGGTGGAACTATCGGTGATGCCCCAGGGCTAAGAATTAACTTGTCATAGGTTAATTCATACTCTTTTCCAGTAGCCAACTCTTTTACATGGACCGATTTATTTTTGCGATTAATTGAAAGAACTTCGCTAGATACCCTAACATCTAGTCGAAATCTAGCGTGCAAAGAGGCTGGTGTTTGAAGTAACAATGCAGACTCTTGCTCTATAACGCCCCCAATATAATATGGAAGTCCGCAATTTGCATAGGAAACATGGCCGCTTTTTTCAATGACAATAATTTCAGCTTCATTGTCTAACCGACGCAATCTAGTTGCTGCGGACATTCCGCCAGCAACTCCACCAATAATCACTACTCTTTTTTTACTCATTAAATTCCTAACTACTATGAATTTTTGGTTACTGGGTTACCAATGGATAGCCAGCACCAGCCCAGTCAATAACTCCGCCATTTAAGTTATAAAGCGAAACAAACCCTTCATTAGTCATTTTCGAAACAGCCTGACCAGAACGATTTCCACTTCTACAATAAACTGCGTATGTCTTTGACTTATCTAATTTTGAAATCTCATTTAAAAAAGTATCACTTTCAAAATCAATATTTATCGCATTCGCGATATGCCCTTCATTAAATTCACCTCTTGTGCGAACATCAAGGATTACAACTCCAGATTCTTGCGTTTTTGCTTGAAACTCGGCAACTCCTAAATTCACTGCAGACCCACTTCCACTTGAACATCCGGTCAATGCCAATATCGACAACATTGCCATTGCTATTATTCGCTTAATCATTTCTTTCTCCTTAGGCTATCGATAAAAATAGTTTTTGTAATTGTGCAGTTACTGCATCGGAATTTGATTTGTTATCTACTAAGCACTCTTTCAAACTGGCAGAGATCAAAGTAAAAGCTGCGGTATTTACCGCTTTTGAAACTGCGGACATTTGCGTCACAATTTCATCGCAATTTCGCCCTTCGTCCAACATGCGAACTACTGCACCGAGCTGACCATGAGCGCGTTTGACCCGTTTTAAAATCGCACCTAGTTGATCAACATCGGTCAATACATGAGTAACTTGCTTGTTTGCCATAACCCCGCTCCCATCCTTGACATTTAGTATACCCTAGGGGGTATACTAAGGATAATCAAATCGACTCTCTGAAGGGGTTAAAAATGTGTTCACGGGTTAAATGCTTTAAGTGCGGTAAACCAACATGGGATGGCTGCGGTCAACATATCGAGCAAGCTCTGACTGGTGTTGCTGAACAAGATCGTTGTCACTGCTAAGACTTAGAGTTTTTAGAATTTTATCTATTTGAATGGGATATCTAAATGGCAAAAGTACTTATTCTCGGTGCTGGTATTGCTGGCCATACAGCGGCATTACATGCAACTCGAATTCTAGGCAAAGACCACGAAATTACAGTTGTTTCACCTAATTCAAAATATAACTGGATTCCATCAAATATTTGGGTTGGTGTTGGCAAGATGAAAAGTAGTCAAGTGGTATTTCCGCTGGCGCCTGTGTACAAGCGAAAGGGAATTGAGTTTGTTCAAGCTCTGGCAACTTCAATTCATCCGGAAGGCAGCTCAGAATCAGACAAGCCTTATGTGAAGGTAAAGCACACCAGTAAAGAGAAATCCGGCGAGATTTCCCGAGTCGAATATGATTATTTAATTAATGCAACTGGTCCAAAATTAAATTTTGCTGCTACTCCCGGACTCGGTCCAACTGAAAATTCTGTGTCGGTCTGCACATTTGATCATGCCCACGAGGCGGCAGAAAAACTTAAATCCGTAATTGGACTTCTGAAGCAAGGCAAGAAACAGACTCTCGTAGTTGGTGTTGGCCACGGTACCTGCACCTGCGAAGGGGCCGCATTTGAGTATGTGTTCAATGTTGATCATGAATTAAGAAAAGCTGGTGTGCGTGACTTAGCTGAACTTATTTACATTACAAACGAGCATGAGTTGGGTGATTTTGGTGTTGGAGGAATGACCTTTACGCACAAAGGAATTGATGTACCCAGTAGGACTTGGACAGAGTCTCTCTTCCGTGAACGCGGGGTTAAAGCAATTTTAAGTGCGCATGTTGAAAAGGTTGAGCCCGGGGTAATTTTCTATGAATTAGTTTACGGGACCAAGGGCGAACTAAGATTTGATTTCGCCATGTTACTTCCGCCCTTTCGAGGAGTGGATTTGAGCGCTTATGATAAAGATGGTGTAGATATCTCTGAGCGACTATTTGCCCCAAGTGGATTCATGAAGGTCGATGCTGACTATTCTGGCAAGCCATATGAAGAGTGGAAAGCATCTGATTGGCCCAAGACTTACTTGAATCCGAGTTATTCAAATATTTATGCGGTTGGAATTGCCTTTGCACCGCCTCATCAGATTTCAAAACCAATTAAGTCCCCAAATGGGACCTTGATAGCTCCCTCTCCGCCAAGAACTGGAATGCCATCAGGAATTATGGGCAAGCTGGCAATCTCGAGCATTGCTCAGAGAATTAAAAGTGGTGACAAAGGTTTACCAACTGCGTCTATGGCGGAAATGGGTGCTGCCTGTGTCGCCTCTGCTGGCAACGGTCTTGTCAAGGGAAGCGCAGCTGCGATGACGATGTTCCCAGTAGTTCCTGATTATGAAAAATACCCAATATCCGGACGCAGTAGTAATGATACATTTGGCGAGATTGGATTAGCTGGCCACTGGATTAAATTGCTACTTCATTACATGTTTATTTACAAGGCAAAGGCAAAACCAGGATGGTATTTGATCCCAGAATAGGAGTCGAAATGGAAAATCCAAATGAAGCAATATCGCGAGCACCTTTACCAACAAGTAAAGAGCTCAAGAGAAGAAATAACCCAATTATCCAACTTTCTAGATTTGCGGTTTTGAATATAAAAATGTTGAAGATTATTACTAAAGGTCATAAGCATTAAATTCTGCAATTCAACAGTGGAAAAATGCGCTCCAAGAGTGGAGCACCCCTAAGCGCACAATTAGTCAGGCTCCTGTATCGCGCCTGTGTTTGAGATTCCTGAAACAATTCCTTCATCACAATCACATCTTCGAGCTTAAGAAATAATGCCTCAATCAATCTTGGACTTTTGGTACGGCGGCGGTATAGCAGCCTTTGCCACCCAAGCCAGCTTGATTCCAAAAGAAATAATAAAATGAGGCGGGATTTTGTCC
>CAYFKM010000050.1:0-7057 GCA_964344025.1 uncultured Candidatus Nanopelagicus sp.
TTTTGGCTACCTTAGCCAAATCATCACATACCGCCTCACCCTCACGGATTGCAGCGTATTGATTTAGGGTTGTCAGAACTCCAGTTACTGCGACAACTACTAGTGCAAAGTACTTAGCCTCATTACTTGCCTTATCAAAGTAACCAAGAGCAGATAGTACAAAGGTTGCAATTAAAACTAATACTGGTTGCATTTGAGCTGAAATAATTTGTGCTCTTTGCTTATTCCAGGTTTCAATTAACTCTTCTTCATTCATATTTTCTTCCCCTTTTTAATTTGGTTTAGCTACGACTTAAGTTTAGGTTAATTGTTAAGGCATTTTGGGCTTAATTTGCTAAATTTGAGTTAAAGTTTCTGTGAACTTGGGTACTTTAGCGCTAGTTTTATCTAACCAATCCTGATAAAGCTGATCTAATGGCCAAGCAGCATCTGCCCTAATTGATACCCCTCTAGCCCCAGTTCTACGAACTACTCCCCTTGCCACAATTAAGTTATTTCCCTTAATAATGTGAGCATAACTTTGTTGAGTATCCTCAAAAAAAGTTAAATCACTACAACCAAAGCCATCCTCTAGGGTTAGAAATAAAACTCTTTTGCCACTTCTAATTGGTGGTGATTGCAGCGCTACCTTTGTGCCAACTACTAATACCTGCTGATTTGATCTAAGTCTTACTAAATTACTTGATTTACAAACTCCTAATGCATCTAAAAACGGTGCGTACTTTTTTAATAGATGTTCAGTAATATCAATGCCTATATTTTGTAATTCACTACCTATCTGCTCAGCCTTTGTAATATCGGGAAGTCCTAAGCTATCTATTGATCCAGGTGATAAGGCAAGGGATAGCTGACCTGCGTTAGATTTACCAGCATTTAATTGCTTTAGCTCACTTAAGTGAATATATAAATCTCTTCGATTTAGCTTACTATTTTCATCAATATTATTTTTACCAATATTGTGTAATTGATCAAAAGCGCCAATCTCAACTAATAATTGGGCAGTTGGCCAATGTGCTCCAGAGCGGTAGGTAAAATCTGCTAAATCTAAATAGGGTCGATTTGCAATTATGGATTTGATCTCATCCTTTGAAATACCAGCAATATCAGCTAAGCCAACTCGGATGGCATAACCTGATGCATCAGGAAGTGATAAGACTTTTCCAGTTGAGTTGGTATTAGGTGATTGATAGCGATAGGTATTTTTATCTGGCTCTACCCTCTCAACTGTGTAACCAGTAGTAGATTTATTAATATCAACTGGCAGTATTTTTATCCCCCATTGACGTGCTTCATCAATTATTAATCGCTTTGGATACATCCCAGGCTCATGGGTTAAAACTGCAGCTAGAAAAGCTGCGGTGTGATGGGTTTTTAAATAAGCAGATTGATAGGTAGTTAAGGCAAAAGCAGATGCATGTGCTTTACAAAAACCAAATGAGGCAAAATCTGCCAAGATCTGCCAACATTTATCCACAACTTTTTTACTATAGCCACGAGCTGCACTAAGAGAGTAAAACCAATCACAAACCTTTTGCGCACCCTCCTTATTACCAAGATTTCTACGCATCTGATCTGCAGTGCCATAACTTGCACCAGTCATAATTGAGATTATCTGTATTACCTGCTCATGAAATACCACTACCCCTTGGGTCTGGGAAAGTAGTGGTACTAAATCTTCATCAATAAATGCAGCTTTAGTAATGCCATGTCTGGCATTTAAAAATGGTGTGATCATCTCAGATTTAATTGGTCCTGGTCTAAATAAGGAGATACCAATAACTAAATCACTAAATTGATCTGGAGCTAACTTACCAACTAACTCTCGCTGCCCTGGGCTTTCTACCTGAAATAAACCAATAGTTCTAGTTGATCTAATTAGATCAAAGGTTGATTGATCATCTAATGGGATCTTATTAATATCTAATTGATTTTCCTCAACTACCTCTATCTGCTTTAAGGTGTAAGCGATAGCAGATTGCATTCTTACCCCTAATACATCTAGCTTTAAAAATCCAAGATCTTCAACATCATCCTTATCAAAGGTGAGCATTGGATAATTACTTTGATTGATAGTAATTGGTGCGTAATTTTGCATACTCAAATCTGATATCACCACCGCACATGGATGCATTGATAGGTGTCTAGGCAATTTATCTAGCCGCATCGCTAAGTTAATTGTGGCTTTAATTTTTGGTGCTGATAGATCTAACCTTTTTAACTCTGGTAATTGCTTTATCGCATTACCAATATTTCTAGCACTAATGTGTGGCATAGATTTTGCTAGTAGATCAATCTGAGTTGGATCCACACCAAGTGCTGCGCCAACATCACGGATAGCATGGCGAGCGCGATACCGCTCCACCATCGCTACCGTTGCACACCTAGATAAGTTATTGGGGTTATGCCAATTTTTATCCCCATACTTATTAAAGATTAAGTCATAGATCTCATACCTTCGATCTGATTCCACATCAATATCAATATCTGGTAACTCATTTCGCTCTACTGAGCAAAATCGCTCCATTAATAAATCATTACTAATTGGATCAACCTCAGAGATGCCAAGTAGGTGGCAGATTAGAGCACCTGCTGCACTACCTCTAGCTGCAACTCTGATCCCTAATTGTTTTGCACCATCAACAATATCTGCCACTGTTAAAAAGTAGGAGGTAAAACCTAATTGATTAATAATTGCTATCTCCTGCGCTAGCCGATTAGATACCTGGTTATACATACCAGCTGGGTAGTAGTAATCAATTTGGCTACTAGCTTTTTGTTGTAGTTGAGTTATTAATTGTTGCTGATTATTTGCCCCAAATAACTTTGGCTCTGGTAGGTGAATACCACCAATGCCGATCTCATCTCTTACCGACAAGCTAGCCATATCTGCCCATAGGGCGGTGGTATCTAATAGCTGCTGGCCATTAATTGCGCCAGCTGCTTGGGCTACTTGTTGGGCGATTTGATACATCTGATTACTATCTTTTAAGTAACCCTGATTATTGCCCCGCTCCACAGTGGCATCACTTAATAAGAGTAATTTTCTACTTGCATCTAATAGATCAGCGATCGGGCCATCGCTTGCAACCTTCATCCTTACCTGATTTGTTAATACCGCTGGTAATTGGTTATTTACTGCAAAGCTATAAGCTCTAGCTGCATTTGCGGTGGAGTATGGGTGATCTGGCCGCATTAGATGGCTAACACACTCAATTGCAGTATTAGCAAAGTACTTACTACTTAACTTAAAGGTATTTAACGCCGCCCTTTCTTTTCTAGCTATTAGATTTTTTAATACCGATGAAGCTGGTCCATGAAGTAGTAGTAGATCAGATGAGTATTGATAAAACCGCTCTAGAAGCTCAATACTTAATACCCCATCACAATTATTGGTATTAACTGCAGTTAGTAATCGATAGAGTGAGGATAATTTGCCACTTTGAGCAAGTAAGGTAATCCGATCAGTTTTTTGAATAAAACCTAAATTAACGCCAAGGATTGGAGTAATCCCATACTGTTCACAAGCTTTAGCAAATACAACTGCCCCTGCCATATTTTCATTATCAGTTAATGCCAGCCTACTCATTCCAAGCTCAGCTGCCTTAGCCACTAAATCCGGTGGGTGGCTGGTGCCATACTTAAATGAGTAACCACTAGATACTGAAAGGTGAGTAAATTGATTGTTCATCAATTACTTACCTTTTGAGGTAGATCTAATCTGCCACTGCTTACTACTTTGGTTGTACTCAATCTCAAAGGTAGTAATTGCACCAATTGGTGCGGCCTCTACCTGCCAGATTTTACTTACCTGCTCACTTACCTGATCATCAATTGAGTTACTAGCAATATCTTTCCACCATTGATTTGTTTGTAGGTAATTACTTAATACCTGATTAATATGAAATCTAATCCCCTGATAAAAAAACTCAATTGGCTCACCCTGCTCACCTACCTGACAGATTTGGGCAGGCGGCTTTGGGTGAGATTTGGTGGTTAATTTGCGTTCGAACATTTGTTCGATAAGATACTAAACCCCACCGACAACTGGCAAGTGGCTTAACTACTACAGCTGGGCCATTATCAGTAGCGGTATTTTGCTGCGCTAAAACAGGGTTAATGGTGGTGGCAAAGTTATCGCCCTAGCTAATTGCTCACCAGAGTTTCTAGCATTATTAACCTCATCTGAAACTGGCCAAAAGGTTAACTGCTCATCTGAGTTTGGAAGATCAATCATATTTAGATAATCATTAACCTCATCTTTTTCAAGATGTGTACTACTTAACCAGGTAGACCATAAAGATTTAGGCAAGATAACTGGCATTCGATTATGAATTGGAATTAATTTACCTAAGGCTGCTCTAGTAATTATGGCAGCGGTGGTAATTGACTGATTACTTTCTGGATTAATCCAACTCTCATAGATTCCTGCTACTGCCAAGGTGGCACCATCTGCACTTGAGATATAAAAGGGCTGCTTTGGTTTATACCTTCCTAACTCAGTTGCCCACTCATAGTAGCCAGTTACTGGAATTAAACATCTTCTTGATCTAAAGGCGGCTCTAAAACTTGGTTTTTCGGCAACTGATTCCACTCGGGCATTGATTGCATTACTTTGTCTACTTGCATCCTTTGACCAGGATGGAATTAGCCCCCAAGAGGCGGTATTAATACTTCGAATATCTCCACCCTTATTCTCACCATTTATAAAGATAATTTCAGTAGTAGGTGAGATATTCCAATTGCGGGCAGTAAATGAGGCATCCTTAATACCTGCTGCAAACTCAACTGCTAAATCATCACCTGAGATATTGAGCGCATATCTGCCACACATATCCAAACTCTATCCAATTACTTAGTTACTACCCTAAACATTGATTTAAAACTCTAGTAATCGCCTCTTTTTCGGAAGCAGTGACCCAGAGTGAGTACTTAGCTTTAACTGCAACCTGGCGTGAAACATAATCACATCTAAAGGCTTTATTTGGTGGTAGCCAGGTAGCAGCATCACCATCACCTTTTTGCCGATTTAGCTTGGCATCTACCGCCAAGAGATTTAGCGGATCATTGGCAATTTGTGACCTTATACTCTTATCAAAGTAGGCAGCTCCTGTTTGCCAAGCATTAGAAAGTGCCACGAGGTGATCGATATCTACAGCTGATTTAACACTGGTGAAGGTTAAAACTTTATTGCTAAATGGATCTAACAAGAAACCTGAGATTACTTTGCAATCTCGGGTGCCCGCTTTAAATACAACCTCACTCAAATCCCGCTTTAAAATATCATTTCTACTATCACAACCATTGCGATCTGGATCAGACCAATGTGGAAATTGCGCTCTACTATAGCCAGTTTTTGGCGCCCGACCCTTGACCTCAAGAGAGTTTAAGGTTGAAAGAACTACTTCATAATTTTCAGCATAGCTAATGTTTATGGCAGCCTGTGGTGGAAGTAATGAAAGAAGTAAGGTAATTACAACTATCCGTCTCATAAGAGAATACTCTAAGTAATGTTGATCAATTGCAAGTATCTAAATTACCAAGCTGCCAATCTGAGAGTTTGCTGCAGATAATAGAAGTATTAGATCAATTACTACTGTAATCATTAAAAATTTAAAGATGATTCGATCTGAGGCGATTGAGGTGATACCTGCTGCTACTAAGCCAATTACTAGTAATGGCAGATTTGGAGTTACAGAATTAAGTAATAATGTAGTTGCAATTAGCAAAATACTAACTACTACCCGAGATGCCTGCTTACCTAATATCTGAGGCAAACCCTTAATTCCAGAGCTAAGATCCTGATCTAAATCTTTTAGGACATTAGCAAAGTGTGCTGCTACCCCAAGACAGGAGGCTGAGATTAATAACCAAAGCGGTGGAGTGCGATCTGTTGCCACCACAATACAAGCTACCAATGCCGCAAATGCCAAGGCGTATGGAAGTGGCGAGAGGAGTGTGAATTTAAAGTAGAAGTTATAGGAAACACCTAATCCAACACCTAGTAAGTAAATCAAACCACCCTTGATTCCTAGTGGGCCAAATAAATTAAGTAAGATCATAAGCGGAATAACAATTTTTATCGCTGTACTTATGGCAACAGTTGTAATTTGACCAGAAACTAGTGGCTTATCTAAGCGGTTATGTTTTAGATCATCTTCATAATCCAATAAATCATTGGTGAAACCAACTACTAGTTGGCCTAAGAAAATACCAAAAGCGATTAAAAGTGCTGGCCCCTCCCACCAAAGGTTTACTGCTAGTAGATATGAACAAGTTGTTACCGCCATTGTGGGACCGAAATGACAGGCTTTAATCAGACCTAGAATAATTTTCACAATATAAGGCTATCGCCTACTTCAGATTTTTATCGCTTACCTATCGCCTTTTTTAAATCTTGGTATTCAGGGCAATTTGTGCCACATAGTTGCTTTAATTTAGCTAAATTCTTTTTTGCTGCAGCGATCTTCTTAGTTTGGATAAAAAGCTCACCCTGGTACTCAAGAGCACCTAAATGATTTGGATTAATTTTTAACGCCTTTTGGTAATACTTAGCTGATTGCGAGTACTGCCTTAAATTTCTAGAGCTAAATCCAAGTAAATTATTGATATCAGCATTATTTGGATAGGCAGAGTCTGCTTGAGTTAATAGGGAGAAAGCGGCTGAGAAATTCTTTTGCTTTAATAGCGAATCTGCTTCATTTAGAAAAGCAGATAATTGTTTAGTTACGGGGGTAGCTGTAGTTGGTGTTGCTGCCTTACTTTCTACCTCTAATTTGCCTAACTCAAATCCCTTTAATCTAGATTTTGCTGAGTTTGAATTACTGTGTTGGCCAGAAAAACTAGCACTTCCATCCTTGCCACAGATGGCAGTGATTCGAGATGAGCCACCAGGATGGGAGTAAACCCAATTAGTTAAGTCATATACATTGCCATCAACAATGCTCCAGCAATCTGTTGCCGAATTATGTTTTTTTACCTCATCTACAGTTAATGGCAGATTTGTAGCCGCAGCTTTTGGAGCTGGTGCTGGCGCAGATCCACCACCTGAGTTTGCAGC
>CAYFKM010000051.1:0-5836 GCA_964344025.1 uncultured Candidatus Nanopelagicus sp.
CTCCTGTTCTGCGCTCCATTGGCCTGTAGTTGTTAAATCGATAATTCTTTTGCTCGGAATCGCTTTTGGTGCAGTTGTATAGACGGGTTTTGGAACTTTGGTAGGTTTCCAACCCTTTCGATCCTTTGGAACAACTATTACTCCAGTTATTTCAGGACGTTCCGAAAAAGGAATCCAGTGCTCTATATTTTTATTTTCATTAATAATTTCAGGTAGTTCTATTGAAGCTAATTTTGTATTAGTTATTTTTTCTAACGCAGCTAGTCTTCTAGCTCGCAACTGTGATGCGACTACTTGCTTTCTTACATTTACAAAATAAATTAACAAAGCTGTTAGTGGAATTAGTGTTGTCGTAAAGACTAATAAGCCAAGTAACGCAAAAAGATTAGAAAATAAATAAATTGAAAATAGTGAACCAAAGATTAACCTTCTACGAAAAAATATCTTATTTTTTTCTTCAATATTTACATCTTGTTTTACATTTTTATTGTTTTCGGCAACTACCTGCATCGCATTTTTATAGCGTTCAATTGCCTTGCCTGAGGTCTCTTCATGTCTACTTATCCACTGTGGTAAAAAATAGGCAACCCACATACCTGCTATGACTAAGTAGATAAATCCTGAGCCCATAAAGGACAACAATAAATGTTAGGTTGAGGTTTTTGGGGCAATTAGCTGGGTATGTCCAATTTATATTTTATTTTATTTCAGGGTTCTCTCTAACAAAAGTTATGTGGTCGCGCCAATCTCCTGCTATATGCAGATACTTATTTCGGGAACCTTCCAATAAATAACCGGCCTTTATTGCAACTTTTTTGGATGCATCATTCTCAGGTCGTAAATTAATCTCAATTCTATGAAGTTTTAAGTTTTCAAATCCAAATTTAGTAAGCAATTTTACTGCTCTAGTTGTATACCCTCTATTTGAATATCTTTGATCAATCCAATATCCAATATGTGCACCACGTAGAGCGCCAAAAATAATGCCACCTAAGGTTATCTGGCCAATTAATTTTTCCTGCTTATTTTCTCTTAACCAAATTCCTAGTGAGATTGACCTTAATGCACGCATCTCTTTGTTTAGTTGTATAACCATTCCATAATAAGAAGGAAGTGGTGATTTACGATCAATTAAAGGTCTTGTTGCTTCCCAAGGCGATAACCATTCTTGGTTCTCGGCCCGAACTTCTTCCCATTTACTCTTGTCTCTAAATTTAATCGGCTTTAAGATCAATTCTTGATCAAATAAGGTTTTCAATGTCATCCTAATTAATTGCAATTATATTTACTAAGTCTCCAGCTGAAACCTTCGTATCTTTTTCGCCCAAAGTTATAAGGCAATCAGCCAGTGAAAGTGTTGTTATAGATCCTTGATTTTCTAAAGGTTCAACAGTGCCATCGCTATTAAATTTACCGCGAACATAATTTGCTTTTCCTATTTCAATATTTATTGGTTTACTTAATTTTACTTTTTTACTCGATCTATTTATCTCACTATTTGCAAGCATTTTTAAGATCATAGGGCGAATAAAAATTTCAGCAGATAGAAAATTCCCTATTGGATCACCAGGTAGGGTAACTATTGGAGTCTTATCTGGCCCGATCGTTCCATAATTGTGTTTTCCACTCTCGGCTAAGTTTGGAATTATTGTGGATACATCTCCAAGTTGTAATAGAACTGAATTAATTAATTCAAATGATTCGTCATGAGATTCACCGCTTATAACTATCAAGTCTGCTCGAACCAGTTGATCCTCAATGATTAACTTAAGCTCCTCTGGAGTTTCTGGAATGGTATGTACTCGAAATGCATGTGCCCCAGCCTCTCGAACAAATGTTGTTAAAAACCAAGAATTACTTTCAAATTCATCTTCGGCATCTGCCAATTTACTTCCTGGTTCAACTAGGTCATCGCCAGCACTAATAATTACAACCCGCGGGTGTGGTCGCGAAGGTAGGCGATCTAAGCCAAGCGAAGCAGCCAGTGCTATCTGGGATGAGTTAATTTTGGCACCACTTTTAATAATTATCTGTTCATCGATCAATAGATCACTAGCCATAGTAGCTCCGTGCGCATCCAAAAGTGGCAAATCTAATGGCGATAATGGTGAGGCCAATTCCAGTAAACGCTCATACATCTGCGCAACAGGCACGATCTGATCCATACCTAAACCTTACTTTGCCTCACCTATAAATTAAGGTAAGGGCCATGGTAAATAGTGAAAATAAATCTCAACTTCGTAAAAGGTTTCGAAAAGAGCGGGCAGATAGATTTTCTGATGAAAGTTGGATTCATATCATTTCTGCTAATGAAATTCAGAATGCTACAAATATCGCCACATACCTTTCCTACGAGTTCGAACCTAGCACTCAAGATTTAAACCGTGAGTTAATTCGATTAGGTAAAAACCTTTACTTACCTAGAGTTAAGGAAAATAAAGATATTGAGTGGGTGAAGTGGGATGGTTCACAAGAATCTTTAAGGCAAAATGGCAAAATTTTTGAGCCACTAGGTGATCCTAGAGAAGCGATTAATTTTGAAGTAATTATTGTGCCAGCACTTCATATCGATCGATCTGGAAATCGATTAGGTCAAGGAGGTGGATCGTATGACAGAGCATTGGCAAAAAGTAATGCTTGGAAGATCGCATTACTCCATCATGGTGAAATTACTAATGAAATACTGCCACTTGAGCCTCATGACCAAAAAGTAAGTGCTGCAGCCACTCCGGAAATTATTGTTCGATTTTAATTACTTAGAGTTTCTAAATTTCTAGCCATTACAACCCTTTGAATTTGATTTGTTCCTTCATAAATCTGAGTTAATTTAGCATCTCGCATCATTCTCTCAACTGGATAATCACTTACATACCCATATCCACCTAAAATTTGTACCGCATCTGTTGTAACTTTCATTGCTACATCAGTTGCAAAACATTTACTGGCTGCAGAGAAGAAAGTTAAATCACGCTCTCCTCTTTCACTTTTAACTGCTGCGGCATAGGTCAACTGACGGGCTGCTTCAATTTGCATAGCCATATCTGCCAACATAAATTGGATAGCTTGAAAATCAAATATTGGCTTTCCAAATTGCTGACGCTCATGGGAATATTTTTTTGCGATATCAAATGCCCCTTGGGCAATTCCTAGAGCTTGGGCTGCAATGGTAATTCTGGTGTGATCCAAGGTTTGCATTGCTAGTGTAAATCCAGTTCCAATCTCACCTAACCTGCGATCATCGCCAATTTTTACCTTATCAAAATAGACCTCTCTGGTTGGAGATCCTCGAAATCCCATCTTTTTTTCATGAGCGCCAAATGAAACACCTGAATCTGATTTTTCCACAATAAATGCGGAAATACCTTTCGCACCTTTACTTGAATCCGTACTTGCTAACACCGTATAAAACTCAGATACGCCAGCATTAGAAATCCATTTTTTACTGCCTGACAGAATCCAATCATTACCTTCTTTAACAGCTTTAGTTTTCATGGCTGCTGCATCTGAGCCTGCATCAGATTCAGAAAGACAGTACGAAAAGCCTTTGCCTGCAGCAAGCTGAGTCAAATACTTTTTTTTCTGCTCATCATTACCAGCAATCATTAAAGGAACTGAACCTAATTTATTTACAGCTGGAATTAATGAGGAGGAACCACAAACCCTTGCTACCTCCTCAATCACAATTACCGCAGCTAATGCATCAGCACCTTGACCTCCAAATTCAGTTGGTACATGTGCAGCGGCTAATCCAGCAGCTTGTAAGGCATCTGCTGCCTCCTGCGGGTAGCGTGACTTTTCATCAACATCATGTGCGAATGGTGCAATCTTTTTTGCTGCAAGGGCTTTAACACTCTCCCTTAAATCTTGATACTCCTGGCCAAATAATGCCGACATATCCGAAGTCATAGACATGGTGTAATTCTATTCTCTTAAGTCTTTTTTACTTAATTGAGATAGGTACCGGTTGTACTGTGCTAACTCATCATCTTCACCCATAGCTGCAGCACGATCTGAGGCACGATCAATTCGATTTGCCTCTTTCGTATCGGCGCGACTCCATTGAATAAATGTTGCTAACAACGCTAAGAGGATTGGGATCTCTCCCATAGCCCAGCCAATAGATCCACCTAGCTTTTGATCAGCAAGTAAATCTGTACCCCAAGGCCGCTGTAATTGAGCAAAGTAGCCGCCATCAATCAAAGTAGAGGCCGACATTATGGAGATTGAGAAAAATGCATGAATACTCATTGCCGCAAAAATTATTATGATTTTTACTAAATATGGAATTTTTTGTGGCATTGGATCAATGCCAATAAGAATTTGGAAAAATAGAATTCCAGCAAGTAGGAAGTGAATTGACATAATAAAGTGACCAGTATGTCCCTGCATTAAATTGCCAAACAATGGTGTGAAATAAAGTGCAAATAAAGAGCCGTCAAATATAGCCAAAGCCACTATTGGATTTGTATAAATTTTTCCAAGCTTTGAGTGCAATAAGGCAATAAAGGATCCTCTAACTCCCCGCTCTTGAGGATTCCTACCAATTGGCAAAGTTCTAAGCGCGAGAGTTATTGGTGCGCCTAGAACTATTCCAATTGGTGCAATCATTCCAATCACCATATGTGAGGACATGTGTGCTGAGAATGAAAAATGTGAGTACAAGCCCAAACCACCACTAGTTGCAAAATCAACTGCACTTACTCCGGCAGTAAAGGCAACAGTTCTTCCAATTGGCCACTTCACACCTTTCCTACTCAAAATAACTACACCCTTTATATATAAGGCGAGTATAAAAACTAAAAATCCGAGCATGAGTCCATCAACTTCATAAGAAAATAGGATTCTAGAAAGAGTTGGCTCAGGTGGTAAGTCAATTCCAGTAAGTAAAAGTGCAGGTGTTGAAGTAACCACTCGTTCTGGTGGAGCAATTGTTGATAACCAACTTCCAATAAAAATCGTGCCAAACATGATTGCTATCTCAGCAGAAATTAATCTAAAAACTGATGGTAAGTCTGAGGTAATTATCCATCGTCTATGAATTGCGCCAAATCCAATCAGAATTACAGCTAGAAAAATCTTTAAAATTGTTACTGCACCATATTTACTTTGCCATGCTTCGACGGAATCTAATCTTGAGAAAGCATTAGCACTCCCACTTATTGCAACAGCAATTGCACTCCAAAGTGCGATTTCACTGAATCTAGGCAAGGCAATTATTTTTTGTTCATTTTCTAATTGGGTCAATCCAAAAAGTCCACCTACCCAAAAACTTATGGCAATCACATGAATTACTGATGCCCCAACTGCAAGGCCATGATTTCCTGATGCGCTGCCGTGGCTTTGAAACACTGGTGAGATAAAAGAGCCAAGAGCTAATAAAAGTGCAAAGTATGTAATGAGTATTCTCCGAAGTGGCAGAATCAAGAGGAGCAAAATTCCTACAAATTGGATTAGATAACTTTTTCCAATTGAAGTTTGAGTCAGATATGAACGTATTACGGTAAAATCAAACGAAGCCGATATTGGTTGATCAAGTAAGTAGGCAATCTGAAAAATTACGAAAATTATTAAACATACAAACCAAAATAATAGAAATAATCTAATCCGATTAATTAAATGTAAATTTATTATATTTCCTTTTACATCCTTATCTAAGAAGGCAACTGCTATCAATAAGCCAATGCTTAATACACCAAATAATTGAATTAATCCTTTTGATAATGGGACAAGTAGATCAATCATTAAAAATTACTTTAAAAATTTCTTACTTGTACTTGGATTTTTTCTTTGAGTTTTTGGCTTACTTGAAGTTTTGAAAGTTTGCTTTGCATACCTT
>CAYFKM010000051.1:5846-6938 GCA_964344025.1 uncultured Candidatus Nanopelagicus sp.
GACTAAAACAATAAAGGCAAAAACCATTAGACCAACTACAAACAAATCTGTTATTCGATTTGGGTTATTTGTTGAAAGTGGTTCCTCGCTCATACTTGGTTGAGGAGTTGCTAGTGTGACCTCGCCAGGTGCATTGTAAATAAAAGTAAAAGTTCCAGAGCTTGATTCTTGATCAATTACCATCAAGGTATATGAAACTGTATAAGTTCCGGAGGTGACTAATGGTTTAATTCCAACAAGTAATACTGATCCTTGAACTTGAATTGAACCATCATCCACCCGAATACCTGAAGGATTTGTAACCTCAATTGAATTGGCACCCTCGACTAAATCTCCATTAGCTTTAATTGAAACTGCACTTGGTGAGACACTTAAAATAGATCCTGCTGTAGGAGATGTAGTAACAATTGAGGTGGCAAGGGCTAGATTTGTTCCTAGCAATGTAAAGATTGACAAGCTAATTACATAAATCAAGCGTCTCATTATCCTTACAACCTTTCTAGTTCGCCCATATCTTCCCACTTGCTTAAGATTATCCCCTATGCCTACCTATGAATACCTGTGTAATAAATGTGAGCATGCTTTTGAGGTGGTTCAGTCATTTAGCGATGCGGCTTTAGAGGATTGCCCGAAATGCGACGGCAAAGTTAGAAAGGTATACAACAACGTTGGCGTCGTCTTTAAGGGGAGTGGATTTTATAAAACAGATTCTAGAGCTACTGGCACCAATAAGACTGAGAGTAAACCAGAAAGTAAACCACAGAGTAAACCTGAGAAAAAGACAGAAACTAAATCAGAGGTTAAAACAAAAAAACCAGATTAAAAGTGATGTGGTGGTTTATTGGCAGATATTTCAGCATCTCGCATTTCATCTATCTCTAAATCAATCTCATCATTAGTTATTTTAGGCAATAGGTGATCAACTTCACCTACAACATGTTTTCTTGGAATTGTATTTTTTTGTGAATTTGGCTTGTCAGTCATTAGAATACAATTCTACTATAAATCAAAAATAATTGAGGAAAAAGTGTTTGAAAAATTAGGTTCAATAATTGTTAAACGTAAGAAATTCATATTCACTCTATTTATTAC
>CAYFKM010000052.1:0-3489 GCA_964344025.1 uncultured Candidatus Nanopelagicus sp.
AGGTATTTGTTGAGATGTTTGGCAACAAAAAGTTAGCAACTATTGCAGCTGAGCCTCTATTTGATCCACAAGGAGAGCGGATTAAAAGTTAGGTAAGTTGTATTTATGCTGGTGGAATTAAGGTATTAGCAAAGATTTGCCAAGCAAGTGCTGATTTAGCTACCAAGGATAAGGTTATATAGGTAGCCTCACCACGAAGGTAATCACTCCACTTACCAACCTTTTTGTATTGCAATAATTGCACAGCAGCAAATGAGTTAAAAAATAAAAATATAGTTAAGACAATTGCATAGACAAATGCTGGCGCATTAGTCTCACTAGGCCCACCAATTGCAAATACATAAAACAATAATGCTAACCAGGGGACAATCCCAGTGATACAACCAAAGATATATGGCAGATAACCACCATTGCCTGGGGTTTCATACTTTTCTTGTAGCCAACCAAATAAGATCATCGAGGCATTAACCCCAAAGATAGATATTAAAGAGGTGACATCTGCAACTCCAGTTACCTGGGCAATTAATACAATCATTACCGATGAGCTAATTGAGTACTCAACCCATCTAAAGTAATTACGCTTTGCAGCTAATCCTTGGGCATACCTTGGATAAAACTTGCCACTTGCAACTAAAAAGTGAAAGAAGGCTGAAAGGCCTAAGAAGATTGCCACCGTTAAGCCAACTGGGGTATTAAATAATGTAATTGGCTCAGCAAAGGTTGTTCCGGGTGGGCCAGACATATAGGTAGCAGTTACTGGCAGTGAGAAATCACTACTTAGGGCAAGCACTGCTGCCATTTGCACAAGGTGTAATACCCCGGCATAGATATTGCTCTTACGTAATCTCTCTGGAGTTAAAGCTTTACTCATCTTTTAAGCATACTGGGTCAAACTTAAATTTTTAAGTTAATTGCTCTTTTCTTGGGTTAAACGTTGAGATAGATAGATTGGAATAATTGAGATCAAAATCAAGGCGGCTGCTACCACATTAACAATTGGTGCTTGATTTGGCCTAAATAGATTTTGAAAGATCCAAATTGGCAAGGTGGCTTGTCCTGCCCCTGCGGTAAAGGTAGTAACAATAATTTCATCAAAGGAGAGGGCAAAGGATAGTAAGCCACCTGCTAGTAGTGAGCTCTTAAGTAATGGAAGGGTAATTAAACGGTAGGTAGTAAATCTATTTGCGCCTAGATCCATACTTGCCTCCTCCAAATTTGCCCCCAATCTTCGATACCTAGCTGCCACATTATTAAACACCACCACAATACAAAAGGTGGCATGTCCTACGATAATTGTGAAGATAGTTAACTCACCTAAAAAGTTGGTAAATACATTATTTAAGGCAATACCGGTAACTATGCCAGGAAGTGCTATCGGCAATACAAAGAGTAATGAGATCGTATCCCTACCAAAAAACTTATATCTAGAGATAGCAGCAGCAGCTAAGCTGCCAAGTAGTAAGGCGATAGCGGTTGCAAATAGGGCAACAAGAGCAGATCTAGTAATCGCATCCTTTACCCCCTCATTTACAAATGCTTTGCCCCACCAGGAGGTAGTAAAACCAGTTGGTGGCCAAGCAAATGAGGTATTGGTATTAAAGGAGTTAATTACTACTAGCAGTAGTGGCACATAAATAAATGAGAAGCCAAAGCCCATCATTAAGTATAAAAATACCTTGGCAGCCTTTGAGATCCTCATAGATTATCTAACGCCCCAGTTTTTCTAATACTACTTAGATAAACCATCATAATTATTACTGGAATTAAGGCGACCGCTGCGGCAAATGGCAGATTAAGTGAGAAGTTTTGATAAACCACATTTCCTAACATTTGGAATGTGCCACCTAAGATCTGCACCGTTATGTAATCACCCATACTTAGGGAGAAGGTAAAGATGGAGCCAGCGATAATTGCTGGCCAGGTAATTGGCAAAATTACCGAGAAAAAGGTTTTGGCTGATTTTGCCCCTAAATCAGAGGAGGCATCTAGTATTGAATTAGGAAGTTTTTCCATCCCAGCATAGATCGGCAAGATCATATATGGCAGCCACAAATAGGTAAGTCCAATAATTACGGCAAAGATTCCAAAGCCAGGGGAGGATAAACCAATTGGTGAGATCAACCAATTAATAAAACCTTTCTCCGGATAAAACATAGTGCGCCAGGCGTAGATCTTTACCAAGTATGAGGCCCAAAGTGGGGTAATAAGTAAGGCAATTAATACTGGTCTAGATTTTTCTTTTGCAACTCTGGCGATAAAAAATGCCATTGGAGTTGCAATTACCGCACAGATTAGAGTTACACAGATTGCTACAAATAAAGTTCTAATCGTGACATTAAAGTAAGCCTTATCGGTAAAGACATCGATAAAGTTTTGTAAGGTAAATTGGCGAACAATTTTGCTAGTAAAGGTATCAATCTGCCAAATTGAGGTAATAAATAAGGTAATTAATGAACCAATATAAATAATCACTAACCATAAAAGCGGCAGTGAGATTAAGGCAGCAGCTCTTGTGCCTGGTTTTTTATTTAGTAGCTCTCGCATTTACCTACCTAGTTTTTTGTGATTAGCAGCAGGTGCTTAAAGATTTAACTCCTTAAGCACCTGCTGCTAAATTAAAAAGTTTTAGCTACCCGTTATGAGTTTCTAAAACTAGACCAAGCTTTTACCCACTCAGCGTATGGCAAGCACTTAACATCAGTTCTGCCATCTAGACATTGCTCAGTAGGTGTTTTCCAGTAGTAAACATCTGACCAGTAATTAGTTTCTTCTGCGTGATACAACTTGCAGTGATCCTTATTAGCTGTCAGTGCACATGCCTTGGAGTTAGCTGGTGCTTCACCAAAGTACTCAGCAGCTTGTGCATTAACACTTGGCGTAATAATGTGGTTTAACCACTTGTAAGCACAATCAATTGCCTCAGTCTTAGATGAGATCATCCAAGTATCTGACCAACCAGTTGCACCCTCCTTTGGCTTAGTTGCACCCACAGTAGCTTTTTCACCATTTAATACATTGGCAATAACCTGCCATGAGGTACCAACGGTGATTGAGCCGCTTTGAACTGCACCGATGTACTTGGTGTAATCAGCCCAGTACTCAGCAATTAATGGCTTTTGTTGTTTGAGTAGCGCCATGGCAGCATCAAACTGAGTTTGATCTAATGCATATGGATCTTTAATACCAAGCTCAGGCTTAGTAGACATTAAGTAAACTGCAGCATCTGCAATATAAATTGCTGAGTCATAAGCTGTTACCTTGCCCTTAGCTGGTGAGTTTGGCTCCCAAACTACAGACCAAGATGTTGGCTCTTTAACCTTGCCAAGTGTGTACTGCAGAACATTTGCACCTCGACCATGTGGCACACCGTAATTTTTACCATCCACGGTATTCCATGGCCGATCCTTCAAGTTATCAAAGATATCGGCGTAATTCGGAATTAGATCAAGATTTACTGGTTGCAGATCGCCACCGTAAATTAATCTAAGT
>CAYFKM010000052.1:3499-6909 GCA_964344025.1 uncultured Candidatus Nanopelagicus sp.
CATCATAGCCACCGGCTTGCATCAATTGAACTGCTTCATCTGATGTGCCGTAGGTCTTTACATTTACTGTGCAACCTGTCTCTTTTTCAAATGGGGTTACCCAGTCAACATTTGGATCGGTGGTGCCATCTTCAGCATAACCAGGCCAAGCTAGAACATTAATTGTTCCAGGTGTGTCCTTAAGTGGACCAGCATAAGCACCACCTGCAGCATCATCGCTAGAGCTCGAGCAGCCAGCGAGGAGTAGGGTGGATGCAGCTAATACCACTGCGTAACTGCGAACTTTATGGTTTCGCACTATTTATCTCTCCTTTAATTTAAGTTATATAAAAATATAACTTAACCTTTCTTGCTAAACAGTGGTCCATCCACCGTTAAACCCATTTTGGTAAATGGGAATTCTTTATTTATCTACCTATCCAGCCACCTCATACTCACTACTAATATCCCAACTTAATGTGGTCTTAGTATTACGAAGCGCTTCAACATCTACAGAGGATTGTGAGCTATTTTGACGAAGTGCAACTAAGGTAATTCCAGTATCTAACTCAACTAAAAATCTAGTGGTAGGCCCTAAGTACTCAACCTCTTTAATTACCCCATTTGCTACCCGCTGGCCAGATGAGATCTGACCTAAGGTAATTCGCTCTGGTCGGACGGTGTAGCTGCCAGATTTACCTAGAATTGCAGTAGCACTACTGCCGGTAATTAAATTAGATACTCCAACAAAATCTGCCACAAAGGTATTTTTTGGCCGTTCATATATTGCAGCTGGCTTATCAATCTGTTGAATTTTGCCCCGATCAAAGACTGCGATCCGATCACTCATAGTTAATGCTTCCTCTTGATCATGGGTAACAAATACAAAGGTAATTCCCACCTGTCGTTGTAATTGCTTTAACTCAATCTGCATCTGCTGGCGCAGCTTTAAATCTAAAGCACCAAGTGGCTCATCAAGAAGTAGTACCGATGGACGATTAACCAAAGCTCTAGCTAGTGCTACACGTTGTCTTTGACCACCAGATAATTGTGAGGGTTTGCGATTTTCATACCCAGAAAGTCTTACCTGCTCTAATGCGGTTAATGCTTGCTTTCGGCGCTCGCTCTTTTCCACCTTCTTTACCTTAAGCCCATACTCAATATTGGTGATCACATCCATATGGGGAAATAATGCGTAATCTTGAAAAACAGTATTTACATCCCGCTCATAAGCTGGCAGATTTGTAATATCTTTTCCATTTAGAAAAATGCTGCCACTATCTGGAGTTTCAAAACCAGCAATCATTCTAAGCACTGTGGTTTTGCCAGAGCCTGATGGTCCAAGCAGAGTTAAAAACTCACCCGCCTTGATATCTAAATCCACACCAGAAACCGCATTAACGATAGATTTTCCACTACCAAATGTTTTGGTGAGGGATCTAATCTCAATTAGTGCCACAGTGCGAATCTACTGAAAACCCTCCATTTTGGAAGGGGGGTAGGTAGGTTATTTAGCAACTTTTTCTTAACCAACTGCCTAACCATCTCCTTAAACAACTCCCCAAACAACACCTTTCCCAACACTGTATCCAACTCGCTACCTAACCTAATTACCCTATGATCTGCTTGCCTCATGCAACCTATTAAAGATATTTCTCAATTACTACTTGGGCTCTTTCTACTCTCTGCCGGCACCTCTCACCTTGGCTCTAATCGATTGGAGTTTCAAGCCCAGGTGCCTACTTATCTACCATTTGATCCAGATTTTGTAGTGATCGCATCTGGGGTAGTTGAGATTATCTTAGGGCTACTACTAATACTCACCGTATTTTTACTTAAAAAACTTCGCAGAGTAATTGGAATAATTACAGCTATCTTTTTTATATTAATTTTTCCAGGAAATATAAATCAATATGTTAATCAAATTGATGCCTTTGGCTTAGATACTGATCAAAAGCGATTAATCAGGTTGTTTTTTCAACCACCTTTAGTAATTTTAACCCTATGGGTAAGCTCATCTTGGTCATTGGCCAAGCAGGTAATTAACTCACTTAAGCGATAGATTATCGCCATGGATGGTACTCAACTACCAATAATTGCCGCCACTAAGGATGGCTTTATTAGATATGCAGATTTTTCTGGCCTATCTACTAGATCTCAGTACTGGTACTTTGTCTTATCAACCAGCATTGCATCCTTAATCGCTCAAATCTCCTTTGGAGATTTTGGTGGCAATCTTGTAGCTCTAGTTACATTAATACCAACTATTGCAGTTGCAGTTAGAAGAATGCATGATGTGGGCAAAAGCGGCTGGTTTATCTTAATTCCCATCTACAATCTAATACTGGCAGTAACTCCAAGTAAGCCTGCTACCAACAACTTTTAATTACTTTTTACCACCCCTGCGGCTCTCATTAACTAGCACCCAAAGCAGTATGGCGGCAAAGGGGATTACCAAAAGATCAGGTAGATCGGTAGCGCCAATTAGGTAAGCACCGATTGCAGTAGTAAGAAGAATTGCCAACTTTCTTAGCCTCATGAGCAAATCATATGGCAATTATTTGAAACTCTAGCCGTATTTTGTACCAATTTGTTTATTAAAGTCGCCAGTTTTACTGCATATCCTAGGTCTTTAGATTGCTCAATTTAATTTAGTAAGCAAAATAACTTAGAATAGCTATATTAATTTATACATTTAACTAATACCTTTGGAGTATGTATACTATGAGCGAACTACCTAAAATCCCTAGTAGTGAATTTGTGGTTCGAAAACAAAAAATCCAAGAGTTAATGCAAAATCATGGAATTGATCTAATCTTTTTCTATGGCGATGATCGAGCAGTATTTGGAGCTAATCACACCAGGTGGCTAACTAATTACGCAGCACATTTTGAGCCAATATTAATTGGTGTGCCAGTTAAGGGTGATATCCATAGCGCAACGGGTGCTGAGAGTGAGACCTTTTATCAAAATACGGCAAAGATTGGCCAAATCCATGTCGTTAATGAATTTAATATGCCAGAGGAGGAGTATCCATACACCAAGCCCGTTAGCTTTAAATCCTATCTAGATACTCTGATCTCCGAGATTGGAAAAGCTGATATCAAAATTGCCTTTAGTGGTCAGGCAAATTTTCCATACTGGCTAGTTGAGTTAATCAAAAGCTTTAACTTTTCAGTAGTAGATACAAGTAAATTTGAGTTGGATTACCGATTACTTAGAGCAAGTAAAAGTGATGCTGAGATTGCAGTTTTAAAGTATGGCTTTGAGATTGCTGAAGCAGGTCTTGAGGCTGGAATTGCGGCATTAGAGGTTGGTGTAACAGAGCGTGAGGTGGCAGCTGAGATTGAGTATGTAATGCGCAAAATGGGATCTGAAGGAAGTGGCATCGACACAATTGTTGGCTTTGGTAAATCAAATACCTTTCCAAT
>CAYFKM010000053.1:0-6872 GCA_964344025.1 uncultured Candidatus Nanopelagicus sp.
CTCCTTTACATAAAAGAAGGAGTAAATAAATAACAAGGTACCAACAGCGGAGAGCGAGAATAAAATCGCAACCTGGCGCTCAGCTCGTTTTGCCGCAATTGGGTCAATATCAGCTTTGCGATGAATATGCTCTGGTAGGCCTGGATCTGATAATGGTTCTAACTCTTTTGACATCTTCTTTTACCTCGACTTTGCTGTTAGCCAAACAGCAATTCCAATTAGTAATCCAAGACCTAAGGTCCAAACTAATAATCCTTCAGTAACTGGACCTACGCGACCAAGGGGAGCACCACCTAAACTTGGTTCACTCTCAGCTGATTTAATCCATTTAATAATTGAAAGTTTTTCTTCAGGAGTAATAGTTTTATCAGAGAAAACTGGCATAGCTTGTGGTCCAGTAATCATTGCTTCATAAATATGTCTTGGCTCAACTCCCATCACAGTGGGCGCATACTTTCCTTGGGTTAGCGCACCGCCTTGACCAGCAAAGTTATGACACATCGCGCAATTATTTCTAAACAACTCACCGCCCTCTGCGGTATTGCCATCACGCTCCCATTTAATCTCCTCATTGGTATAAGCGCGCGGACCTGGTGCTAGTGAGGCGACATACGCGGCCAACGCCGCTACCTCCTCTTCATCATAAACTGGAGCTTTTCGCATTGCCTGCTGACTCATATCCTGCATCGGCATCCGGCCAGTTGCTACTTGAAAATCCACTGAGGCAGCGCCCACTCCAATTAAGGATGGACCAACGCCAGCTCCTTCCGCATTTAAACCATGACAGGATGAACAACCCTTTAAAAATATTTGTTGACCCTCTTGAATTAATGTTGATCGAGCATCTGCCGCCATGGAGTTACTAGATGGCGCAGCGGTAGCGACGGAGAAGGTAAAGCCAAGTGCGCAAAGTGAGAATAGTAAAAGTAGTGGGCGAGCAAATCTATGTTTGCGATACTTTGAAATAAATTTCATCAATAACCCTATTTGATTAAATAGATCGCGGTAAATAATGCGATCCACACAATGTCAACAAAGTGCCAGTAGTAGGAGACCACGATTGCCGTGGTCGCTTGAGAGTGACCAAATTTTTGTGCGCGAAAAACTCTAATAAGTAGAATTAAAAATGCAATCAAACCGCCAGTCACATGCAGACCGTGAAATCCAGTGGTCATATAGAAGACTGAACCATAAGGGGAGGAGGAGATTGTTAGACCCTCATGAACTAACTCGGCATACTCAAAAACCTGACCGCCAATAAAAAACGCACCCATCAAAAAAGTTAGTGCAAACCACTCCCGCATTCCCCATTTACTTATTTGCCAAAGTGCACCAGTTCTTCTTGCTTGAAATCTTTCAGCGGCAAAGACTCCATACTGACAGGTTACCGAGGATAAAACTAAAACTGTGGTGTTGGTAGCAGAGAAGGGAATATTTAACAGTCCAGTTGACTCTGCCCAAATCTTTGGGCCCTGCACCGCACGGGTTGTGAAATACATAGCAAAGAGCGCGGCAAAAAACATTAACTCAGATGAGAGCCAAACTATGGTGCCAACTGCAACCAGGTTAGGACGATTGGTCTTTGTGGTGGGGCTGGCATAAGTGGTCATGGGGGTGATTATTCCGCAAATAGATAGGAATAACTCAATTTGCATGATGGCTAGCCCACTTAGATCTGGGTGAATCTGATCACCACCACAATTGCCATGATCTATCTAGGTAGGCATAGGTAGGATTAGCTCATGAACTCGCACTCAGGCAAGTTGGTTATCACCCTGTATTCAGATGATTCAACAGTTCGCCAAGGGGTAATAGCCGCACTTGGCAAGCAATTAGATAAGCAACTACCACCTCATGAAATTAAAGAGTTTGCCACCGCAGCCGCCCTTCGGCTTTATGTTGATAGTAAAAAACAGGTCGATCTTTTTATCTTAGATGGTGAGTCGGTCCCTGAGGGTGGAATGGGAGTAGCTCGGCAGCTAAAGGATGAGCTGTTTAATTGCCCACCAGTATTAATAATCACCGGCAGAGTTCAAGATAATTGGTTAGCTGCCTGGTCAAAGGCCGAGGCAACTGTTACTCATCCCATCGATCCATTTACTCTGGCTGCCAAATGTGCTGCGTTACTGAAATCAAATTCGGCGCTCGCACAATAATTGTTAGTAAATGATGAATTGGGATCTAATACTTTCATCATTAGAGAGTAAAACTGACTTAAGTAGCGAGCAAGCTAGATGGGCCATGTCAGAAATTCTTCAAGGAAAAGCTGAAAATGAAAAAATTAAACAGTTTCTACTTGGTCTAAAAAATAAGGGTGAGAGTGCACAAGAGGTAAAGGCTCTGGTAGATCAGATGTATGAGTTTTGCGCGCCGATTAAAATTGAGGAACGAGCTGTAGACACAGTTGGCACTGGAGGAGATGGCGCAAATACAATCAATATTTCTACTGCGGCGGCGATTATTACTAATGCAGCTGGAGCTCGAGTGGTTAAGCATGGAAATCGTGCAATGTCTTCCAAATCCGGTGCCGCAGATCTACTTGAAGCCTTGGGAATTCAAGTTGACCTAACAGGTAGAGAGGTTGAAAAAACTGTCCATAAAATTGGAATTGGCTTTTGTTTTGCACCAGTGTTTCATCCTGCGATGCGGAATGCAGCTGCAGCACGGAAAGAATTAGGTGTTGCCACAATTTTTAATATTTTAGGACCACTCTCAAATCCAGCTAAGCCAAAAGCATTCTCAATCGGTGTGGCTAGAGCCGAATTACTTCAGATTATGGCCGAGGTCTTACTTGCTCAGGGTAAAGAGGGGTTTGTATTTCATGGCGATGATGGCCTAGATGAAGTCTCCCTAGCATCAACCACCTCAGTACTGCAGGTGAGTAATGGCAAAATTGAAGAACATAAATTTGATCCAACTGAACTTGGAATTACATCAGCACCGATTTCGGCTTTGGCGGGTGGGGATCCGGAATTTAATGCCAAGAAAACCAGAGATATCTTTAATGGGAAGACAGGCGCAATGCGAGATGCGGTTACTTTAAATGCCGCATTTACGATTGCCGCATTTAAAGGTGATTTTCACTTACCGCTACAAAATCAAATAGCTAATGGATTGGTCCTTGCAAATCAAGCGATAGATTCTGGCGCTGCCATGGCGGTAGTTAATAAGTGGGCGGCGCTTTCCAAAGAGTTAGCAAGTGCTAGATAGAGCTTAAGCCCCAGTAATTTTTGCGCTGAATATGAGCCGCGGTTTTTGCAAACTCCATTAGTGCATCCACGGTATGAACACCATAGCTACCTAGCCGCTCAATTAAGCCATGCAAAATCTCAGTGGTGGCCTTGGCATCATCTAATGCACGATGATTTGGTTCTGTTTTGGTGCCAAAAAATTCAGCAAGGGTAGACAGCTTACAATTTGGCACATCCTCTTTGGTTAATATCTGACGCGCAATAGTTACCGTATCAAGTGTTTTATATGCCGGCCACTTAATATCAATTTCCTTAGCTGAACTCTTTAAAAAACTAATATCAAATGGTGCGTTGTGCGCAACTAAAATTGATTGTGAGCTATCACCAGCAAACTCAAAAAATGCTGGCAAGATCTCATCAATTACTGGCGCTGTGGCCAACATTCGGTCAGTGATGCCAGTCATTTGGGTTATGTAATCTGGAATTGGTGATAGTGGATTTACAAATGACTCAAAGACACCATGATGCTCACCAGATTTTACTTTGACAGCCCCGATTTCAGTGATAGCTGCACCCTTTTTAGGTGATGATCCAGTAGTTTCTAAGTCCACGATAACAAAAGTAGTTTCTCGCAGAGTTGTGCTACCTAAGACCATGGTTTAAAGATACCTGTCAGAGATGACAGATCTAAGTAGGACTAGGAGATACTAAAAAATGATTTAATCGCACTCACAATCATCTCTACTGCGATTGCAGAGAGTAATAAGCCAGCTATGCGAGCCAACAATGTAACACCAGCATCTTTTATAACTGCCAGTATTTTGGTCGAAAACATAAAGGTAAGACCTATTATCAAGTGCACGGCGATAATGGCTAATGCCAAAGCGGTTAGTTGCTGATCATTGTCAGCTTTTTGAACATAAAGCATGGTAGTAACGATCGCTCCAGGGCCAGCCAGAAGCGGTGTGCCCAGTGGAACTAATGCAATATTTTGGGTCGATGCTGACTCACCCTCGGTTAATGCGCCGGTTAGTAAACCTAATCCAGTAATTAAAAGCAAAATTCCGCCGGCGCCCTGTAGGGCTGGTAGTGAGATATTTAAATAATCTAGTAAAGCATTGCCAAACAAAGCAAAACTGATAATCACAATTAGCGATACAAAAGCTGCCTGCCAAGCCAACTTTCTTTGCTCTTTCACTGACTTGCCGGACGCTAGGCCAAGGAATATCGGAGCTGCTCCGGGTGGATCTAAGATCACAAATAGGGTAACAAAGGCTTGCGCAGCAAAAGTAAGGGCGGAGAGTGTGGCTAAATCTTGCATACTAAAAGCATACCTGCTTTTCATTTTTATTATTAATCAATACGCTTTAGGTGTGAACCAGAAGAGATTTAACTTTTAATTAGGGATATAAGAGGTTTAAAATTAATAAAATTGAGCGCCAATACGCACAGGATTTGGATGCAAAAGATCCGTTAGCAAAATTTAAGTCAGAATTTATTGTTACAGATCCAAATCTTTGTTACCTAGATGGAAACTCACTTGGTAGATTACCTAAGCGAACTGTAACTGCAGTAAATGATTTTCTAACTAAAGAGTGGGGCCCAGAGTTAGTAGCCGGGTGGAACCACTGGGTAGATGAGGCTCAACCTACTGGTGATTTATTGGGAAGGGCAGCGTTAGGCGCTGGTGCTGGTCAAATTTTAGTTTGTGACACCACCTCAGTAAATTTTTATCAATTATGTCTAGCTGCAATTAAGGCCAAGCCAGGTCGGAAAACCATAATTACTGATGCTGCAAATTTTCCAACCGATAGATATATCTTGGAGGGTATTGCAGAACAATTTGGTTTAAATCTAATAATTATTGACAATGAAGATCCAAAGATTGCTAGTAATGAGCGAATCACTCCAGAGGTACTAGCGCCGTACTTAAATGAAGATGTCGCACTGGTAACTTTTCAAGTTATCCAATATAGATCTGGTGCCAGAACTGATATTCGGGCGATTACCGATCAGGTAAGAGCAGTTGGCGGATTGGTAGTTTGGGATGCAAGTCATGCCATTGGTTCAATTGAATTGAATTTAGATGAAGCTGGTGCTGATCTTTGTGTCGGTTGCACATATAAGTATGGAAACTCTGGACCGGGATCGCCAGCTTGGCTATATGTATCAAAACGAATTCAAAATGAGTTGCAGGTTCCGATTCAAGGTTGGTTTGCCCAAGAGGCACAATTTGAAATGGGTCCGAAATTTGAAAAGGCAAAAACCATTAGAGGGTTTCAAATTGCATCGCCATCACTTATTGGAATTCGTTGTGTCCAATCTGCCTTTGGATTAATCCAAGAGGCTGGAATTGGTGAGATCTCCAAGAAAGCAGCAATCGGTACTGAGTTAATGATTGATCTATATGACCATTGGCTAAAACCTCTCGGCTTTGAGTTAAACACCCCGCGCGAATCTAAATATCGTGGCGGGCATATCTCATTGGTGCATCCAGATGCCGCTCAGATTTGCTTGGCGCTACGGAGTATTTCAAAGGTTATTCCAGATTATCGAACACCAAACTCCATTCGGGTTGCGATCTCACCACTTGCTACCTCATATGTTGAGGTATGGGATGGGTTTGATCGAATGCGAGATCTAGTCTCAAGTGGCCAATACAAGAGCGTTAAAGAGAGTAGCTCGCGAGTCACATGAGTGATAATTACGATTCAGCTCTTACCTATAACTCTTATCTGGCCATCGATGAGTTATTAAAGCTGCAAAAGCCCTTATCAGCTGGGCCAGAGCATGATGAGATGCTATTTATAGTAATTCACCAAACCTATGAGCTTTGGTTCAAACAATTAATTCATGAGTTCAAGCAAGCCCAGCAGGCTTTGGAGTCAGGGGATACACATTACTCCCTATCACTTTTGGGCAGAATTCGAACCATTTTAAAGGTTTGTGTAGCTCAGATAGATATCTTAGAAACAATGACCCCACTGCAATTTAATGCGTTTCGCTCCTATCTATCTTCCTCAAGTGGATTTCAATCTGCGCAATTTCGAATGGTAGAGGCATTACTTGGTAGAAGGGATAACAAAATGGCTAGCCATTTACCCCCTGAGGTGGCTGACCAAATTAAAACTTTGACACAGCAAAACTCAATCTGGGATTCAACCCTTGAGTTTGTTAATAAACGTGGGCATAAAATCCCCCAAGAGGTTTTGAATCGAGATAAATCTACCCTCTATTCTCCTAATACTCAGGTACAAGAGGTCTTACTTAAAGTCCACCAAAATGATCCAGAAACGGCAATGGTCTGTGAACGATTAGTTGATATTGATGAGGGATTACAAGAGTGGCGCTATCGCCATGTAAAGATGGTTGAGCGAACAATTGGTAAAAAAATGGGAACTGGTGGATCGAGTGGGGTTGATTATTTGAGTTCAACATTATTTAAACCAGTCTTTACCGATTTGTGGGAGATTCGATCTAGATTTTAATCAGTATTTTTAAGGTACTTTCTTGATGAGGTAGGTTTGACTCATGATTGATCGGACAAGGCTGGGCCAACTTCGTGAAATTGAAGAGAATAGATTTATTCAACTTCACCCCAAAAGCGGCCAGTTATTTGAAAAATCAAAGCTCAATATGCCAGCTGGAGTTCCCATGTCCTGGATGGCGAAGTGGCCGGGT
>CAYFKM010000054.1:0-4775 GCA_964344025.1 uncultured Candidatus Nanopelagicus sp.
CTAATGCTGTACCTGTAAAAATCCAAGTATCTACTGCTAACCAAGTTCCAGATTGGCCAAGAGCCTTAAATAATTGATAAGCCAAAGTATAGAAAATAATGATGGCAGGAATTAACACTATTTTCTCTTTCGTGGTAGTCCAACGAGGAATCACGGCAGGAGCCCCAGGTGCACCTGATTTACGATGCTGATTCCAACGAATCCAACCATAAATACTGACAAAGATTAAAAGTAAATTACGGCCAGCTTGTCCATAAAAATTCTTTTCCTGATCATCAGCGCCAAATGAAAATACTGCGCCAAGAAATACAGTAAATAAAAGTGCATCCCCAGTTATTCCAACGGGCCAGGCAAGCACTTTTCGCTTTAAACCAAGTATCGCGCTTGAAAGTCCTAGTACCCCACCAATTATTTCTCGATAAGTAATTGATTTACTTCCAAATTGAATTTGAGCTTCAAATAACCATTGCAAAACAGACATACGTTTCTCCAATATGTTCCTTTATCCAGACTTTAACTGTCGGTCTTGGAATTTCACCAAGTCAACCAAATGAATTTCACTTGGGTCGCGGACTTTGACCGCCGGTTCGGAATTACACCGACCCCCGGAAACATTAAGGCGGATATTACTTTATTACTGACTATTTTTTATCGTCGCCAATTTCCTTTATTAGTTCAAAATTCGATCCACCCAATTGACCCTGTGAGGCATATAACTCAAGCTTGTTTCTGGTGTCCTCGATATCAAGGTTTCGCATATTCAATTGACCAATCCGATCCGCTGGCCCAAAGGCGGCATCTTTAATTTTCTCCATTGATAACTTTTCAGGCGAGTAAGAAAGATTTGCGCCCTGGGTGTTGATAATTGAGTAATCATCACCTCTACGTAATCTAATTGTCACTGATCCGGTAATAGTGGACGCGACCCAAGAGGTCAATGATTGGCGAAGCATCAGTGCTTGTGGGTCAAACCAACGCCCTTCATATAGAAATCTTCCTAATTTTCTTCCTTGCTCATGGTAGGTCGCAATTGTGTCCTCATTATGAATTGCACTTACCAATCTTTCATAAGCTATAAATAGCAATGCCATTCCTGGAGCTTCATAAATGCCACGACTTTTTGCTTCAATAATTCTATTTTCTATCTGATCACTCATTCCCAGACCATGACGACCACCTATTGCATTAACTTCCTTAATTAGTGAAACTGGGTCATTAATTAAGTTGCCATTTACTGAAACTGGACGACCTTGTAAAAATTCAATTGTTACATCTTCTGTTTCTATCTTTGTTGATTGATCCCAAAACTTAACTCCCATTATTGGGTCTACGATTTCAATATGTGAGTCTAAATTTTCAAGTAATTTCGCCTCATGGGTTGCACCCAGGATATTGGCATCGGTGCTATAAGCCTTCTCGGTTGCATCCCGATATGGCAATTTATGATCGGCTAACCACTTTGACATCTCTTTGCGGCCACCTAACTCACCAACAAAATCTTTATCAAGCCATGGTTTGTAAATTTGAAGTTTTGGATTGGCTAACAACCCGTAACGATAAAAACGTTCAATATCATTACCCTTATAAGTTGATCCATCACCCCAAATTAAAACATTATCAGCAAGCATTGCTTTGACTAGTAATGTTCCAGTTACTGCCCTACCAAGAGGTGTGGTATTAAAATAAATCTTTCCTGCAGTTGTAATATGGAATGCACCACATGCAAGTGCAGCTAATCCCTCTTCAACTAGGGAACTCTTACAATCTATCAATCTCGCAATTTCTGCACCATACTCTTTGGCACGGTCTGGAATAGAATCGATATTCGGCTCATCATATTGACCAAGATCAGCGGTGTAAGTGCAAGGCTTAGCTCCCTTACTTTTCATCCAAGCTACCGCTACTGAAGTATCAAGACCACCACTAAAAGCAATACCTACCTTTTGGCCTACGGGAAGGGAAGATAGAACTTTAGACATAGGGAACAGTCTAACCTTTTAGCTTAAAACCCCGCTTGGTTTAAGCCATACAGAGAGGGCCAGATTGCAAAACTAATCGAAACTGGCAGTATTAAAAAGACAACTGGGATTAGTAAGGCTATTTCGCTCTTACCAGAGCGCTTCATTAAATTGAAATTTATCTGTTTGTTTAAAGCTATTACCTGATTGTTTAGGACATCAAGGATTGGTGTACCCCGATGAATTGCAATCTGAATTGAATTAGTCAATCTACGAACCTGAGCTGAACCTGTTGCGGTTGCAAGAAAATCTAAAGTTTGTGTGATGTTATTGCCATCTGCATACTTAGTAATACTCTGCCTAATCAAATTTGGCAAAATTCCTTCAGATCGATTAGAGACATACCGCATTGCTGACATTGGGCTTTCACCTGAAGAAATCATGATGGATATCATCTGTAGAATACTTACCAACTCTTCATTAATTTCACTTTGCTTTACTTCACTTCCTGAAATTTTTCTTAGCATCAAATTTAACCAATTTAGTTGTTTAGCATAATCAGATACGGCAAGTAAATTTGCAATTTCTCCCAAGATTATTCTTAACGAAAAAATTACGGCTGGCGCAATTAGCAATATGATATAGAGGTTAATTTTATCCATTACTTACTATTTCTAGGGTGAATAATCGTTTTGGAGTAGGAAGCTTTGCAATTTTTTGCATCCAAAGGTATGCAATAAAAGTGGAGATTACACCGGAGATAATTATTAGTTGTCCGACTGGTTGATCATATGCGATTCTGGCATTTTTTTGGCTTCTTAGAATTAGGAAGAGAAGCCAAGGAGCTGCTGCAGCCAAATTTGCTGAATTTCTTATCCAGCCAAATCTGATCTGTATTTCTCCTCGCAATGCCAAATCAGAGGAAACATACTCCGATAATTCCCTTAATATTTTAATCGTATTTTTACTGCCAAATGCAGAGGCAAAATAAAGTGATTCAATTAGTTGATCTGCAATTGCGTCAGAGAACTTAGACTTTAAATCATCTAATGCTGAATCAAATCTTCCACCATTAGCGAGTTTTTCAGAGAATTCTTGGAATTGATTCCGCACTGATATCGGTCCTACTTTTCCAACCATTGATAAACTCTCTGAGATTGATGCTCCTGATTGCAGAGTCGAAACTATTAAGTCAATAACTTCTGGCCACGAATTTGCTTGCTGGTTACTAGTTTTTTTAGATTTATGGAATTTATAAGCCAGAAATAGCCCAGTAATTAAAATTACATTAATGACGATAAAAGTTATAAAACTCATTTAATTGATTCGATCTCGCTTAATTTTCAATGTATCTATGGTCGCCAAGCCCTTGATTTGATTTACGCCATTCCATTTGAAGACTGACTCAAGTTCAATTATTGAATCCTCACACCTACCTGTAACTACTGAGACTTCAACTACTCGGCGTTTTCCATCATTATCAATTGAGCATTGAATAACTAAATCAATGCTGCTTGCTATTGTTGGAGTAATAAATTTTTGTGCAATGTTTTCACCAGCTAAAAGCGGCAGTAATTGTAATTTGTTAATTGCCCCTCGAGCTGAGTTGGAGTGAAGTGTTGCCATTCCAGGAAGTCCTGCATTTAATGCAACAAGTAAATCTAAGGCCTCTGCCTCTCTTACTTCACCAACGACTATCCGACTCGGCCTCATTCTTAATGATTCTTTAATCAAACGTCGTAAAGAAATTTCACCCTCACCTTCTAAATTTGCAGTTCTTGTTTGTAGCGCAATCCAATCAGGTAGATTTGGTTTTAATTCAAAGACCTCTTCGATTGTTATTACTCGTTCCAGGGGTGAAACTTGATTTAATAGTGCATTTAAGAAGGTTGTTTTCCCAGCTTGTGTGCCCCCACTGATTAAAAAATTAAATCCTAATTCGATAGCCTGCTTAATAAAATCAGCAGCCTCTTCACTAATTGACCCAAGTTTTATCAATTCATCGAGATTGCTTGCTTTACCTAAGTGCTTTCGGATGTTGATTGCCCAATCCGATGCCGTTACTTCCGGAATTGCAACATGCAGGCGACTACCATCAGGCAATCTTGCATCAACAAATGGTGTACTTACATCTAATCTTCTGCCACCCCAGATCAAGAGTCGCTCAATTAGATCCTGAACAATCTCCTTCGTCAGAATCAGATTTGTAAGCTCGCTTTGGCCATGTCGTGCAACAAATACCTGGCTTGGCGAGTTAATCCAAATCTCCTCAACCTCATGATCATCAATTAAATCTTGAAGTGGTCCAAAGGTTTTGTTTTGAACAGTTTGATTAATCATGAGCCAATTATTTACATCAATGTTCCTACTAAAAATATATTGTGAATTAAAACTAACTTTTTGAATCTATTAAAATACTTTTAGTTACTTTTTAAAGTGCAGTTCATCAATTCGGCCATACCAATCTAATTGGCTCTGACCATTTATACGATGTGAGATATCTACAGCAAAGAAATCTGGGAGAAGTGAAGTAACTCGAATTAAGAGCTCCCCGCAGGCAGCATCATTGACACCAGTTACTAACACCCAAAATCCCAGTTGAGAGATTCGACAAATGCAATCTGAGTTTCGAAATACTTGCTTAAGTTTAAAAAATGCCTCTATTAATGCCTGTTCAATTGCCTTATCTGATTCCGCACCAATATGAATTGGCTCGAATTTACTCAGATCCATATTTATAGAAATCATGCTAAGTCTGGAATTGCTGCGGTCGGATAATTGCAAATCCCGTCTTACGATTTGGTTGAATAAATTTGG
>CAYFKM010000054.1:4785-6528 GCA_964344025.1 uncultured Candidatus Nanopelagicus sp.
ATTGATCCAGTTAGCAGGTCAATCTCACCATTATTCTTAAAAAATGGATCTGGCATTAATTTTTCGTTTTTTCCATGATGTTGAGTAAGGATAGTATTCGCAAGTGAATATTAATAGGTTTTTTTCAGTAGAAGCTAGCCGAAAGCGAGCCATTTACCTCCTAAAGTTTGAGTCCTTATTAATTCTCGGAGTGGTAATTTATTTATTAGTGGCACCACTCATTTCCTCTGTAAGTGAAGTTGATGCGCTATCTGCTGAAATTGTATTTGGCTTACTTGCTTCAATTGGGTTATGGGTAAGTGCAATTGGCTTTGAAAAACAACGATCATTTGGTAGAGCTCCAGCCGTACTAGCTAATCTGATAGCACTTGGAGTTTCTTACTACATGATCAATGGTAATTTTTTGTTGGTGGGAGTGCCTTTAATGTTGCTGTCACTAATTACGATTTTATCCTCTGCGCTGGGTTATAAAGAGTAATTACCAATCTACAACTTGACGATCCTCCCAGAGTAAACCAGTTTTATCCTTAGTTGGATCAAACTCTCTCGTAGCTAGCCAGAGAGCAGTTTCTGCTCCCTCTTGTGCACTTCTTGGTGCATCTGGACCACCCATATCGGTTCGACAATGCCCTGGGCAAATTGCATCCACTAAAAAACCCCTTGAACCTAATCCAGTTTCATAAGAAAGATTTTTTACAAATGCATTTACACCAGCTTTACTAATTCGATACGGAGCTAAGCCGCCATGTGTACCTGGTCCAGACATTCTTCCTAAGCAGGCTGAGAACACAATTACTCGACCATTTCGTGCCTCTGTCATTGCTGGTGCTAATTCATTTACAGCGGTAAAAACCGCATCTAAATTTATTGATAAAGTCCTGCGCCATTCATCATCACTAGTACGTAATGTCTTAGACATCTTTTCACTCATAACTCCATGTGCTAAAACCAAAACATCTAATGGACCAAGACCAGAATTTTGAGCATCTACTACAATCTCATTTAAGACTTGACGAAACTTTTTATTATCAGCTACATCCACTGCTCGATACTTGCAACCTAAAGCTTCGGCGCTAGTTTTAGCACGTTCTGTATCTTTTCCAATTATGTAAACAACAAAACCAGAGTCAATTAAACCTTTGGCGGTTTCATAACCAAGCCCTCGCGATCCACCAGTAACGATCGCCCACTTTGCCTGTTGATTCATTGGGCTATCTTTGCGGCTAATTGAGGGGCAGGACTAGCCCTTTAACTGTGCTGATGACCACTTTCACTTCAGCTATATGCTCTAGGCGGGCTTTAACAGCGTAACTGGAGAGTTAAGATTAACCTGTTGCACAAACTCAAGATAGCTAAGCAGGGAGTTAGATAGGTGAGCCAAGCAGGAGCGAATACGCCCGCTAACCACTTTGGTGGTTCATTTGGCCCTAACGAATGGTTAGTGCAGGAGATGTATGAAAAGTATCAAAGCGACCCAACTTCTGTTGATAAGGCATGGTGGGACTTCTTTGCAGATTTTCAAGGTACTCCCTCGTTAAGTAGCTCAACAAATTCAAATGCAGTAAAGCCATCAGGTCCACCAATACCTAAGTCACAATTAGCAAAAGCCAACTCTGAACAAAAGGTTGCTAAATCGGTTGTGACAAATTCAATTCCTTCAGCCACATTAATAAAAGAAGAAGTGCCCACTAGTGTTTCAGAAACTCTGGTCAAGCCAGCAGATCCAATAGTTAGGCCAATACC
>CAYFKM010000055.1:0-541 GCA_964344025.1 uncultured Candidatus Nanopelagicus sp.
TTAATGGTCTTAAGTGCCTCAATCATCTTCTTTTGATGGCCGTGTGCTGTGTCTACAACTAAGAGATCTGCTCCAGCTGTTAACAATTGCTTAGCTTTTGCTGCTACATCACCATTAATTCCAACAGCTGCAGCAACCTTTAATCTGCCATTTGAATCAAGTGCAGGCTGATACATTGTTGCTCGCAAAGCACCGGTTCTAGTAATTATTCCTACCAATTTTCCAGATTTATCTATTACTGGAGCTAATTTGCGCCGTTGTTGAGTTAAAAACTCAAATGCCTCCTTTGGCGTGACATCATCACTTAGAGTTACTAAATCTTTAGACATGATCTTATTTAATTGGGTAAATCGATCAACATTCTCACAATCTGCCTCGGTCACTATTCCAACCGGTGCATTATTTTCAATCACAATTAATGCCCCATGAGCTCTTTTTGTAATTAAATCAATGGCATCAGCCACAGTTTCACTTGGATTTAGAGTTACTGGGGTATCAAAAATTATGTGTCTAGATTTAACCCACGAGATAACATCTGAAA